>NZ_JCBCUW010000005.1:0-174086 GCF_059862525.1 Pseudomonas sp. MF08875 | reverse complement strand
CCCTGGAAGACGCCGCGACCCCCGCGGCCGGGGCGGCCAACCCCTACGCCCTGCGCAACGTGCTCAACGCCTTCGGCCTGGTGCTGGATCACTATGACCAAGGCCTCCTCGGCGGCGGCCTGGCCCGCGTTGCCCGGCTCACGCACCAGATATCCGGGGCGGTGGTCAGCAGCCTGGGCAAACCCTTGAGGGCCGGGGCCTCGGGGGCTTACGACCTGAGCGTGCGTTACCGGATGGTCGGCCTGCTCGAAGCCCTGTCGGGTAAACAGATCGTGTCGCTCTCGACCATCGCATCCGACGGGCAAATGGCGCACATCATCAGCGAAAAGATCGCCTTATTGCAGCCGGGCATCGACCGTAAAGCCTTGCAGGACAAAATCAGCCAAGAACTCAAACAACTGGACCAACAACCGGGCACCCGCAAAGCCACCGGCCAAAAAAACGCCCGGCAGAAAAAGACCTTCACCTGGAACCTGATGTACGACGCCGACGTGGGCAAAACCTTAAGCCTCGACCACCGCGGCAAAATCAAGGAAGGCAGCACGGTATTACTGACCCAAGACCAACTAAGGAAGGTCATCACCGACCGTCATTTGACCTTGCCAAGATTGGCGAACACGGAGGTGGGAGTCAGCGTGGTGGGCGGAATATTGGATGGATGGAACGGCTACATGGCGATGGAGTTGATGGAGAAAGAGGGCGTGACAGTTAAATCGGGCATCAACTTGACGGCGGCGGCCTTTAGTTTGACGGGGGCCGGGGTGGACATGGCGGACCGGGTGTTGAAGCGGTATCCGGAGGTGGGGAGTCGGTTGGCTAGGCCGTTTGGATCGACGGTGGAGAAAATAGTTAGGTCTTTGGGTGGGCTGGGGGGTATTGCGAAGGGGTTGAGTGTGGTTGGCAGTGTTCTTACGGCGTTTGTTGATTTTATAAGTGCATGGGAGGCGAGGGATAAAAATGACTATCCCATACTTTTTTTGCGTGGCGCCAGTGGTATTTTAGGCCTGACCGCTACATTCTTAATGTTATTTGGTGGGATGACTGTTGGGATTGGTATTATTGTTTTTCTGACCATCGCTGGCTTGTCATTGTTAGGGGATTGGTTTATCAACTTGCTGCGCGACGACAAAATAGAACAGTGGCTGGATAAAACGCCGTTTGGGAGTAACGAGTCCACCCCCTTCGCATCTTCGTTTGAACAAGATAAGGCGTGGAATGAACTGCTGGGGCTGAACGCGGGAGGTGGCCTGTGATTAAAGATACGCGACCATACGATGGTTGGCTGACCCGTTATAAAATCAATAGACCACTGAGTAAGCCTGAGATTGAAGGCAGGCTTGATGTAAAAATACCGATCAATCTACCGCCAATGGATAGCGGGCTGATTAAGATTAATAGTATATTAATTGAGTATATTGAGCGCTGGTTTTTTCAGCGTGGCTGGGCCGCTATGGGTTTCATACCTATAGTTATGATGTGTCTGTATTTATCATTATTGTTTGGGACTACGATATATGAGCCGGGATCTAATGGGGATGTAGATTTTGCACGTATTATTACGGGTTGGAGCATGACGCTAGTGCTGGTTGCGTTTATGGTAGTGGCGTGCCTGTTCGGGATATTAAAAGATTTTTTCTGTTACACCCATTACCCCATTCGCTTCAACCGAATAAATCGCAAAGTCTACCTCTTTCGGCACAATAAACAGAACGGTGTCATGACCCTGGATTGGGATAAGGTCCATTGGTGTGTCGGGCGGGGTCGTGATGTGGGGCATTATATTTATGAGCTGCGCGGTCATGTGCTGGATGACGACGGTATCGTGCGTTACACCTTCGCCGTCGGCCAGTATTGTGAAAGCCATGCAGAAATCCTGCAGCACTGGGAAGCGCTTCGCTTGTATATGGAAGAATCACCAGCGGCCTTGCCTTACCCACCCCTTGCTTTATCGATCTCGACTCGGCCGACCTTTCGCAATTGTATGTTGCTGGTTATTAGTTGGTTTGACGGCTATCAGTCTATAAAGCTGTTCTTATTCAGCATGCTGTATGGTTTTTTTCGTTGGCTTGCTTTAAGCACTTGCCGCGAACCTCGCTGGCCGAGCGAAGTTGAAGCCGAGTGCCAAATCCCGATCAATGATCCCTATCAACGAACAGCCCCCATGACTGTAGGCGAGTACCCCGATTTCGATGAAGAGGATAAGCGTCAACAAAACGAATATGTAGCATTCGCCAGAGCTGCTGCCGCTGCCTATGAAGAAGCCCACTCAAAATCAAAAGCCCCTGAAGTCTGAATGACTCCCCTAACCCAATCCTAGAGTTCTCGACCTCGGCGTCCAACGAGCAAAAATTAAACATGGAAGGACGGTATTACTTACTCAAGATCAACCAAGGAAGGTCATCACCGACCGTCATTTGACCTTGCCAAGATTGGCGAACATGGATGTTGGGGTCAGCGTCATGGGCGGAATATTGGATGGAACGGCTACATGGCGATGGAACTGATGGAGAAAGAGGGCGTGACGGTTAAATCGGGCATCAACTTGGCGGCGGCCTTTAGTTTGACGGGGGCCGGGGTGGATATGGCAGACCGGGTGTTGAAGCGGTATCCGGAGGTGGGGAGTCGGTTGGCTAGGACGTTTGGATCGACGGTGGAGAAAACAGTTAGGTCTTGGGGGGGGCTGGGTGGTATTGCGAAAGGGCTGAGTGTGGTTGGAGGTATTCTCAAGGCGTTTGTTGATTTTATAAGTGCATGGGAGGCATCGAATAAAGGGGACTACCCAGTTGCCTTTTTACGGCTTGCTGTCGGAAGTTTAGGGCTGGCCACCACAGTTGCTTTGGTAGTTACAACTATGACTGCTGGCGCGGGTATTATCCTCTTCTTGACTATTGCTGCACTATCATTGTTGGGGGAGTGGATTATCGATCTGCTGCGCGAAAACAAAATAGAACAATGGTTGGATAAAACACCGTTTGGCAGCAACAAATCTACTCCCTTTGTATCTTGGGCTGAACAAGATAATGCGTGGAATGAACTGCTGGGTCTTAGCGTGGGAGGTGCCCAGTGAGTAAAGATACACGAGTGTTTGAAGGATGGTTAACGCGCTACAAAATAAATAGGCCGCTGAGTGAGCCTGAGCTTGAAGGCAGGCTTGATGTAAGAATGCCAATCCATCTACCGCCAATGGATAGCGGATTGATTAAAATTAACAGTGTGTTTGTTGAATGTATTGAGCGCTGGTTTTTTCAGCGCGGATGGGGTGCTATGTGGGGGGCGCCTCTAATTATTATGTGCGTATGCTTTGCGCTTGTATTTGGGACTACCATATATAACCCGCCGCCTGGCATAGCGGTTGATTTTGCGCGAATTATGTTTGGATGGTTCGCGACGATAGTGCTCTCTTTGTTTGTGATTGCAATCTATGTGATTCTTCTGGGGAAGGACTTTTTCTGTTATACCCATTACCCCATTCGCTTCAACCGAATAAATCGCAAGGTCTACCTCTTTCGGCACAATAAAAAGAGCGGTGTCATGACCCTGGATTGGGATAAGGTCCATTGGTGTGTCGGGCGGGGTCGTGATGTGGGGCATTATATTTATGAGCTGCGCGGTCATGTGCTGGATGACGACGGTATCGTGCGTTATACCTTCGCCGTCGGCCAGTACCGTGAAAGTCATGTGGAAATTTTGCAGCACTGGGAAATGATTCGCTTGTATATGGAAGACGCCCCGGCGGCGTTGCCTTATCCCCCCCTAGCACTAACTCTTTCCACTCGCCCCACTTTACGCAACTGTATGTTGTTGAATATGAGTTGGCTTGGTGCGCATCTATCCAAAGCGGTTTTTATACTCAGCGTGTTATGGGGATTGTTCCGTTGGCTTGCGTTAAAAACTTGTCGCGAACCCCTCTGGCCAAATGAAGTTGAAGCCCAATGCCAGATTCCGGCCAATGATCCCTATCAGCAAAAAGAGCCCATTACGGCGGGTGATATTCCTGGCTTCGATGATGAGGATGAACGCCGGCGATCTGAATACCTGGAATTCGCCAGAGCTGCTGCCGCTGCCTATGAAGAACACGGCTCACAATCAAGAGCGCCCGAAGCCTGAGTGCGACACCTGGTCATTAGTGATCCCTAAGCCGAACGTGTTGTCTGCGAGGAACCGTTTCAGGCAACGCTTTAGCGCTGCTTGCTCATCAGCAGAATGCGGGCTAATGCCGATCAGTTGAGCCCTCTCGCTTGAACTTTGGCTGCTGCAAATTAGACGAGAGGAATGCGTTTAGCCCTGGCCATCAGGCTTGATACCCCCGGAGTATCCGATCAGAAATAAAAATGCCAGTCAGCTTAACTGACTGGCATTAGCCCCTGAGGGCGTTTTTTTTGCAGCCGGGGCCTGAATCACTTCAGGACAATGGCGCCTTTCATCATCGAGTTGTGGCCTGGGAACGAGCAGAAGAACGAGTAACCGCCCGCATCGGTCAGTTTCGACACGTCGATGGTCAGCGAGTCTGTCTCGCCAGCACCGATGATCTTGGTGTGCGCGATCACACGAGCATCGCCTTCCTTCAGGTAGTTCTTGTCCAGGCCGGCGCTCATGCCGTCGGTGGCAACGCCTGCCATGTCAGCAGTCTTGCTCACGACCAGGTTGTGGCCCATGACGTTTTTCGGCAAGGCACCGGAGTGGGTCAGTTCCACGGTGAAGGTCTTGCAGCTCTTGTCGATGGTGATTTCCTTGGTGTTGAAGGACATCTGGTCGGTGGAATCGACAGTGACCTTGCACTCTGCAGCCAACAATTGGCCGCTGGCCAGTGTCAGCAGGGAAACCGCAACGAGTTTTGCAAACATGGTGAATCTCCAAGGCAGGGTTAACGAAAACGCTTATCACCCCAGATTGCCTTAAATAGCAAAAAGTTCCTATGACCTGTATCAACGAGCGGTCTACAACTTTCGGGCTATGGCAGCGATACACACAATCAAACGGCCATTAGTACTGCAGGCGCCCACAATCGGGCCTTTCCTTCCTCTCTGGAGCGCTTGTGATGCCCCTCAATAGCCTGTTATGCAGTTTGCTCGCCGCCTACGCCTGTGGCGCCAGCGGCACCTGTGAAACGCCGTCACGCCACGGCTAAGGCGCTCACGCCCCGAACGTCAGGCACTTCGCTCACGCCGGTTGGGGGTGCAGCACAGGGCCCGCTCGGCGACCACGGCAAAACCCTGGGGCTGCGGCAAGGGAACGGTTTCTACAAGAAACTCATCGTTTTTTTCGATCACGTCGTCGGCGAAGGCTTCGTGCGCGAGCAGCACCGTGCCATGCTGCAGGACGGCGAATCGCCGGCCACCCTGCTCGATGCGCTGGATGCCTGGCAACCGGTGGCACTGCCAAAGTGGGCCGGACAAAAACCCGGCTAACCCTTGTGCCTCGTTTACGGGCAGAATACGCGCCGCTCAACCTCACCTTCGACCCCAGAGGATCGCCCATGGCAAAACCTAATTACTCCTTCGCCAAACGTCAGCGAGACCTGGCCAAAGAGCAGAAGAAAGAGGAAAAGCTACAACGCAAGAAAGCCGCCGCCGATGAAGAGGCCGCCGCCCTGAACCCGGATGCCGAGGGTGAAGTGGATGCCCCCGACGCCGACACAGAAGAAACCCCGCTCCCGTAGGTAGGAAGCGGGTTCGCCCGCCCCGGGGTGCGTAGCAGCCCAAAAACCGACAACAACGATGTAACTGCGTAACTTGAACGAGTGCTTTAGGGGCGCCTCGCCCCCCCGCGCGGGCTAGCCCACTTGCTACTTACGGCACTGGCATCACGGTCACCCGCACCTCCGGGTCGTGGTTGCCGCCCCCCAGAATGACCCCACGCAACGGCGACACATCGGAAAAATCCCGGCCCCAGGCCAGGGTGATGTGTTCCAGCGCCGGTTGCACGTTGTTGGTCGGGTCGAAATCCACCCAGCCCAGTTGCGGGCAATCCACCGACACCCACGCATGGGACGCATCGGCGCCGATCAGCCGTGGCTGGCCGGGCGGTGGCTGGGTCAGCAGGTAACCGCTGACGTAGCGCGCCGCCAGCCCCCGCGAACGCAGGCACGCCAGCATCAGGTGGGCGAAGTCCTGGCACACCCCGCGCCGCCGCTCCAACACCTCCACCAGGGGCGTCGCCACCTGGGTCGCTTCGGCGTCGAAGGTGAACTCGCAAAAAATCTTTTCCATCAATGCCCGCACCCCCAGCAACAGCGGGCGCCCCGGCGCGAAGCAACTGGCCGAGAACTCGACGAAGCTGCGCTTGAGGTGCACATAAGGCGACTCGAACCGGTAGCGGCAGGCCTGCAACGCCGGCGCGGCGAGGGGGCTCCCGCTGTAGGCGAGGCCGTCGCGAACCTGCTCCCAGGGCGGCGATTGGTTGAAGTCCAGCGCCGCCCGCGCCAGCACCTCGACGCTGAGCCGCGCACTGACCTGCAACTCATCGTGGGGCCGCTCGAACGCCAGGCGCGTCAAGGGGTTGCCGAACACGTCCAGCTCATCGCGGCGCGTCGAGGGTGGCGGGCTGACCTGCAATTGCTGCTCGGTGCAGCGCTGCCACGGGCATTCACGGGGCCACAGGTGAGCCAGTTGCTGGGCCAACGACACCGGGCTGTCGTAGCGGTAGTGGGTGTCGTGGAGGATCTGGTAGTGGGCGCTCATCACACGGACACCGTTTGCTGGCTGACATCATCGACGTGGGCGAAGTGGCGCAAGGCCAGGCGATCGGACACCTGGCCGCTGGCGTCGGCGATGCTCTGCAGCAGTTCGGCCAAGCCGTCCAGGGCCGCGCGCACGCTGGTTTCACCGAACAGCGGGTTTTCCAGGCAACCCAGGTCAAAACGCGCCAGCCGTTCGATCAACCCCGGCAGGACGCTGTCGCGGGGCGCGCCGAAGTCGTCGTTCAGGCGTTTGAGGGTACGCGCCACCAATTTGAGCTGGAATAGCAGCGCGTGGGGGTTCTGTTCGTCCAGCAGCAACAGGTCGAGTACCGGGATCAACTGCGCCACCGCCAGGTAGCGCGAGCGGTAGGTGATGCTGCTGTTGCCCAATTCCAGCAACCATTCCAGCGCCGCTTGGTCTTGCGCCCCGGCGCCGCGCAGGAACGCCGCCAGGCTGTTGCCCAGAAACTGCAAACGCTCCAGGCGCCGGCCGATCATCAGAAACCGCCAGCCTTCGTCGCGAGTCATGTCGTCCAAGGCAAAACCGGACAGCGCCGCCAGAGACATCACCAAACGGTTGAGAAAATCCATCAGTTCGCCGAAGTCCGGCTCGTCGGTTTCCAGCTCCAGGGCTTCGCGCTGTAACTCCACCAGCGCTTGCCAGTTCTCCCGCGAGAGCTTGCCGCGCACCTGCGAGGCCGCCCACTGCAAGCGTTGCAGGTTGGCGCGCAGGCTACAGGCCCAGTCGTCCCCTAGCATCGCTGCCAGCAAGCGCTCAGGCAGTTCGCCCTCGTCGGGCAGCAGCAACAGGCGTTCGCCCAAGTCGACTGCCGCTTGCAGGGCCTGGGGGTCGTCGCCGTCCACGTAGCGGGTGAGCATGATGCGCAGCAGCCGCGCACTGTCGTCGCAGCGCTCGCAGTAGCGGCCGAACCAGAACAGGTTTTCCACCACCCGCGAGGGCAGGTAGGGGTCGCGCCGCACCAGATCGTGCACGCCCAGGGTGCGCTGGGTTTTCCATTGCTCGCCGGCGGGTGCGCGGTCTCCGAGCACCCAGGTGTCCTTGCTGGCGCCGCCGCGCTGCATCGACACCACTTGGGCGTGGGCCTGCGCCGCCACCCGGGTCAGGCCACCGGGCAGCACCCGATACCCCTCGGCGCTGGCCACGGCATAGGCGCGCATGCCGATGGCACGCGGTTGCAACTGGCCGCCATCGGCCTGCCACACCGGCGCCTGGGACAGCTGCGCCACTTCCTGGGCAACGTAGGCGTAGGGCCGCGCTCGCATGCGTTCGATCAAGGCTTCGCGTTCGGCCGTGCTGAGGTCGCGGCCCACCACCGGGGCGAAGCTCTGGGACGGGAACGCCGGTTTTATCAGCAGGTCCGGGAGTTTCTCCAGGGCCTGGGCCAGCACCGGCGCCTCGCCGCACCACCAAGTGGCGATGGACGGCAAGATCAGTTCTTCGCCGAAGAGAAATTCGCTGATCTTCGGTAAAAAACCCAATAACCCCGGAGATTCCAACACGCCGCTGCCCAAGGCATTGGCCACCAGCACCCGGCCCTGGCGCACCGCGTCGAGCAACCCCGGCACGCCCAGGGCCGAGTCGGTGCGCAGCTCCAGCGGGTCGCAGAAGTCGTCGTCCAGGCGCCGCATGATCGCGTGGACTCGGCGCAGGCCATTGAGGGTCTTGAGGTACACCGTGGCGTCGCGCACCGTCAGGTCGCCGCCCTCCACCAACGGGTAGCCGAGTTGGCGCGCCAGGTACAGGTGCTCGAAGTAACTCTCGTTGAAGCGCCCGGGCGTCAGCAGCACCACCAACGGCGGCTCGTCCTCGGCGCCGGGAGCCTGGCGCGCCAGGGTTTCTTGCAAGGTGCGGAAGAACCCGGCCAGGTGCTGCACCTGCAAGTCGCGGTACAACTCGGGGAAGGCGCGGGAGACGATGGTGCGGTTCTCCAGGGCATAACCGGCGCCGGACGGGGCCTGGGTACGGTCGGCGGTGACCCACCAGCGGCCGTCCGGGGTGCGCGCCAGGTCCACGGCATACAGGTGCAGGAACGTGCCATCGGGGGGCGCGATGCCCTGGCAAGGCCAAAGGAAGTTGTTGTGGCCGAACACCAGTTCAGCCGGCAGCAGCCCTTGGGCTATCAGCCGTTGCGGGCCGTAGAGGTCGGCCAGCACCGCGTTGAGCAGGCGCGCACGCTGGGCGATGCCGGCACTCAGTTGCGGCCACTCTTCGGCGGCGATCACGTGGGGCAGCAGGTCCAGCTCCCAGGGCCGGTCGGCGCCCTTGGGGTCGGCGTAGACGTTGTAGGTCACGCCGTTTTCGTGGATCTGCCGCGCCAGCAAGGCCTGGCGTTGGGCCAGTTGCGCCGGGGTGCTGCGCTGCAACTGGTCGAACAGGCGCCGCCAATGGGCCCGCACCGCGCCGCTTGCGTCGAGCAGTTCGTGGTAGGTGCCGGGCGACAACGGGTAGCGGTCTAGCAGGTCTGGCATGGCAGGCTCGGGCAAAAATTCAGGATGATCTGCAAACAGGTACACCCGCGCTTACTGCGCGGTGTGGTCAAAGCGGCGCAAATCCAGGGTCATGGGCAGTTCGTTGTTGATAACCGGCGGCGTCGCCGTCCACGGCCCGGGGCTGTGGCCCAGGCGGAAGAACCGCGCCATGCGTCGGCTCTCGGCTTCGTTGGCGTTTACCGGCAGGCTGTCGTAGTTGCGCCCGCCCGGGTGGGCGACGTGGTATTGGCAGCCGCCCAGGGAGCGCTGCATCCAGGTGTCGAACAGGTCAAAGACCAGCGGCGCGTGGGCCGCGATGGTGGGGTGCAGGCAATTGGCCGGTTGCCAGGCGCGAAACCTCACCCCAGCGACGAACTCGCCGATGCGCCCGGTGGCGTGCAGCGGCACCGGGACGCCGTTGCAGGTCAGCGTGTAGCGGTCCGGCGCCAGGCCCTTGAGCTTGACCTGCAAGCGCTCCAGGGACGAATCGACGTAACGCACCGCGCCGCCCGCCGCGCCCTCCTCGCCCAGCACATGCCAAGGCTCCAGGGCCTGGCGCAGCTCCAGCTCGACGCCGCCGACCGCGTAGTCGCCAACCTTGGGGAAGCGGAATTCCAGGTGCGCGGCGAACCACTCGGCGCGCAGGGCATAGCCGGCGGCGTTGAGTTCGACGATGACATCGGCGAAGTCCTGCTCGATAAAGTGCGCCAGCATGAAGCGGTCATGCAGCTCCGTGCCCCAACGCGCCAATTTGGCCGGGGCGTAGGGCTGGCGCCAGAACCGCGCCACCAGCGCCCGCAGCAGCAACTGCTGGGCCAGGCTCATGCGCGCATGGGGCGGCATCTCGAAGGCGCGTAACTCCAGCAGGCCCAGGCGCCCGGTGGCGCCGTCCGGGGAGTAGAGCTTGTCGATGCAGAACTCGGCGCGGTGGGTGTTGCCGGTGACGTCGATCAGCAGGTTGCGCAGCAAGCGGTCTACTCGCCAGGGCGGGCAGTCCTCACCCGGCGCGGGCATCTGTGCGAAGGCGATTTCCAGCTCATACAGGCTGTCGTTGCGCGCCTCGTCTACCCGTGGTGCCTGGGACGTAGGCCCGATAAACAGGCCGGAAAACAGGTACGACAGCGACGGGTGGTTGTGCCAGTAGCTAATCAGGCTGCGCAGCAGGTCGGGGCGGCGCAGGAACGGCGAGTCGGCCGGCGTGGCACCGCCGAGAACGAAGTGATTGCCGCCGCCAGTGCCGGTGTGGCGCCCGTCGATCATGAATTTTTCGCTGCTCAGGCGCGTCTGCCGGGCCTCTTCGTAGAGGAATTCAGTACGCTCCACCAACTCGTCCCAGGTGGCGGACGGCTGCACGTTGACCTCGATCACGCCAGGGTCGGGGGTGATGCGCAGGTTGCTCAGGCGCGGGTCGGCGGGCGGTTCGTAGCCTTCAAGGAGGATCGGGCAATGCAGCGCCTGGGCGCTGGCCTCGATGGCGCTGACCAGTTCCAGGTAATCCTCGAGCCGCTCCAGCGGAGGCATGAACAGGTACAAGCGGCCCTCCCGCGCCTCGGCGCACAGGGCGGTGCGGGTCAGCCAGTGGGCGGATTCATCCACCTCGGGCACGCGCTCGTTGGCCACGGCCGGTTCCCCCGGCGCGCGGTTGGCGGGCAGCTCGGGCAGTTCCTGGTTGGGGTCGCGCGGGTGGACGAAGGGGTATTCGGCGGCGCTCACCCAGGGTTGCGAGGCCAAGGGCAAGCGGTAGCCCAGGGGCGAATCTCCCGGCACCAAGCGGCAATCGTGGTCGCGCAAAAACCAGCGGCCGCTTTGCCACTGCTCGCCACTGGCAGTGCGCGCCAGCGGCAAGACCTGGCCGATGACCTTGCCCAGGCCCTGGCTGAACACTTTGCGCAAGCGCGCACGCTCCAGTTCATCCTCCAGGCGCGAATCTTCGGCGCGCACATTGACGGGCAAGGCGCCTTCGCGCCACAGGTAATAGACGTGGTCTTCATAGGCCGGGAACACGAAGCGGCTGGGCAACTTCAGGCGTTCGGCGACGCTGGCCAGAAAACGCCCGGCCAGTTCGCCATCGGCGCCGTAGTCTTGCTGCTCGTCGGCGATCAGCGCCTGGTTGTGCCACAGCGGCACGCCGTCACGCCGCCAGTACAGGTTCAGCGACCAGCGCGGCAGCGGCTCACCGGGATACCACTTGCCCTGGCCGAAATGCACCAGCCCCTGGGGCCCATAGCGTTTGCGCAGGCGCTGGAACAACTCGGCCGAGAGCCGGCGCTTGGCCGGGCCCAGCGCGGTGGTGTTCCACTCGGCGCCATCGGGGTCGTCGATGGAAACGAAGGTCGGCTCGCCGCCCATGGTCAGGCGCACGTCGCCGGCCGCCAGGTCGGCATCGATCTGCCGGCCCAGGGCCTGGATCGCCAGCCACTGGTCGTCGGTGTAGGGCTGGGTGACCCGCGGCGCTTCCCAAATCCGCTCCACGGACATTTCGTGGCTGAACTCGCACTCGCTCGGTTCCACCAGGCCACTGATGGGTGCCGCCGAAGACGGATCGGGGCTACAGGCCAACGGGATATGCCCTTCCCCGGCAAACAGCCCGGAGGTGGCGTCCAGGCCGATCCAGCCTGCGCCGGGCAGGTACACCTCGCACCAGGCGTGCAGGTCGGTGAAGTCCACCTCGGTGCCGGACGGGCCGTCCAGGGCTTTGACGTCGGCGGTGAGCTGGATCAGGTAGCCGGACACGAACCGCGCCGCCAGCCCCAGGTTGCGCAGCAGTTGCACCAGCAACCAGGCCGAGTCGCGGCACGAGCCGCTGGCGTGCGCCAGGGTGTACTCGGGGGTTTGCACCCCCGGCTCCATGCGGATCAGGTAGCGGATGTCGTTGCTCAGGCGCTGGTTGAGGGCCACCAGAAAGTCCACGGCCGGCAGCGGTGTGCGGTCGATGCCGTCCAGGTAGGCCTTGAAGGCCGGGGTCAGGGGCAGGGTTGCCAGGTACGGCGCCAGCTCCTTGCGTTCATCGGCGCCGTAGCTGAAGGGGATTTTTTCCGCGTAGGGCTCAAGGAAGAAGTCGAAGGGGTTGAACACCGCCATTTCCGCCAGCAGGTCGACCTCGATGCGCAGTTCAGCGGTTTTTTCCGGGAACACCAACCGCGCCAGGTAATTGCCCTGGGGGTCTTGTTGCCAGTTGATGAAGTGCTGCTCGGGCCACACCTTCAGGCCATAGGAAAGCACCCGCGTGCGGCTATGGGGCGCCGGGCGCAGGCGAACGATCTGCGGGCCGAGCTCGACGGCGCGGTCGTAGCGGTAATGCGTGACATGGTGCAATGCGACATGAATCGACACGGCGTGCCTCCTGCGAGCCTTGGGCGTCTTTGAAAGCGCGCAAGAGTTATGCCACCCGGCATCCTCGGCGCTTTCTCCATTTGCTCAACGCAGTACAGCACCAAAACCGCGCAATGCAGGATTTGTGCAGGTGGCAGGCGCACATAAATGTGGCGAGCCCTGCTCGCGATGCCCCCAACGCAAAACGCCAGCCCGAAGGCTGGCGTTCTATCCACAGGCGCTGGCGCTTAGCGCGGCACGACCGGTTTGCGCGCAGGTTTGGGGCCCTTGCCCTTGGCCGCGTCCTTGCGTTCCTTGGCGGCCTGCTGGTTGCGGGCGAACGCGGCGGCCTTGGCCTGTTCGCGCTTGTCCCAGGCATTGCCGCCGTCACTGGCACGCGGCGGCAGGCCGGTGTGCTGGGTGAGGATCTTGGTGGTTTTTTCCTGGGCCACTTTATGGCTGCCCGCCGGCGTGGAGTTCTTGCGCCGGGCACTCTGGTAGCTGTCGGTGGCCGGTTGGTGCAGCGGGATCAACTGGTTCTTGCCCGGCCCGATCAGGTCGGCACGGCCCATGCGGGTCAAGGCTTCGCGCAGCATCGGCCAGCCCTTGGGGTCGTGGTAGCGCAGGAACGCCTTGTGCAAGCGGCGCTGTTCCTCGCTCTTGACGATGGTCACGCTGTCGCTCTTGTAGGTGACCTTGCGCAGCGGGTTCTTGCCCGAGTGGTACATGGCGGTGGCGGTGGCCATGGGCGAGGGGTAGAACGCCTGCACCT
Source organism: Pseudomonas sp. MF08875 (assembly GCF_059862525.1). Taxonomy (NCBI): domain Bacteria; kingdom Pseudomonadati; phylum Pseudomonadota; class Gammaproteobacteria; order Pseudomonadales; family Pseudomonadaceae; genus Pseudomonas; species Pseudomonas sp. MF08875. Next base: position 160,833 of record NZ_JCBCUW010000005.1, on the reverse strand, counting down.
GGTCGGCGCGGAAACCGTTGCCCTTGAGCCATAGGGCCAGGTTCATCATGTCTTCGTCGGTGGTGCCGGGGTGGGCGGCGATGAAGTACGGAATCAGGTACTGCTCCTTGCCTGCCTCCTTGGTGTACTTCTCGAACATGCGCTTGAACCGGTCGTAGGTGCCGATGCCCGGTTTCATCATCTGGTTGAGCGGCCCTTCCTCGGTGTGTTCCGGGGCGATCTTCAAGTAGCCACCCACGTGGTGGGTCACCAGCTCTTTGACGTACTCGGGCGATTCCACCGCCAGGTCGTAGCGCAGCCCCGAGGCGATGAGGATCTTCTTCACCCCCGGCAACGCACGGGCGCTGCGGTACAGCTGGATCAGCGACGAGTGGTCGGTGTTCAGGTTCGGGCAGATGCCGGGGAACACGCAGGACGGCTTGCGGCACGCCGATTCGATTTCCGGGCTCTTGCAGGCGATGCGGTACATGTTCGCGGTCGGGCCGCCGAGGTCGGAGATCACGCCGGTAAAACCAGGGACTTTGTCGCGAATTTCTTCAATCTCGCGAATGATCGACTCTTCGGAGCGGTTCTGGATGATCCGCCCTTCGTGCTCGGTGATGGAGCAGAAGGTACAGCCGCCGAAGCAGCCGCGCATGATGTTCACCGAGAAGCGGATCATGTCGTAGGCGGGGATTTTCTCCTTGCCGTACGCCGGGTGCGGAACGCGGGCGTAAGGCATGCCGAACACGTAGTCCATTTCATCGGTGGTCATGGGAATGGGCGGCGGGTTGAACCAGACGTCCACTTCGCCATGCTTCTGCACCAAGGCGCGGGCGTTACCCGGGTTGGTTTCCAGGTGCAGCACGCGGTTGGCGTGGGCGTAGAGCACCGCGTCGTTGCGCACTTTTTCCACGGAGGGCAGGCGGATCACGGTCTTGTCGCGGGTCATCTTCGGGCTGGCCAGCAGCTGCACAACCTTGGCTTCGCTCGGGTCTTCGACCGGGCCTTTTTCCTGCTCGATGGCGCAGGCCTGGGTGTCCTGGGTGTTGACGTAGGGGTTGATGATCTTGTCGACCCGGCCCGGGCGGTCGATGCGGGTGGAATCCACCTCGTACCAGCCTGCCGGGGTGTCACGGCGGATGAACGCGGTGCCGCGCACGTCGGTGATGTCTTCGATCTTGTGCCCGTAGGACAAGCGCTGGGCAACTTCGACAATGGCCCGCTCGGCGTTGCCGTACAGCAGGATGTCGGCGCTGGCGTCGATCAGGATCGAGTTGCGCACCCGGTCCTGCCAGTAGTCGTAGTGGGCGATGCGGCGCAGCGAAGCCTCGATGCCGCCCAGCACGATAGGCACGTTCTTGTAGGCTTCCTTGCAGCGCTGGCTGTAGACCAGGCTGGCGCGGTCCGGCCGCTTGCCCGCCATGCCGCCGGGGGTGTAGGCGTCGTCGGAGCGGATTTTCTTGTCGGCCGTGTAGCGGTTAATCATCGAGTCCATGTTGCCGGCCGCGACGCCGAAGAACAGGTTCGGCTCGCCCAGTTTCATGAAGTCGTCTTTGGACTGCCAGTTGGGCTGGGCAATGATCCCGACGCGAAACCCCTGGGATTCCAGGAGCCGGCCGATGATCGCCATGCCAAAGGACGGATGGTCGACGTAGGCATCACCGGTGACGATGATGATGTCGCATGAATCCCAGCCGAGCTGATCCATCTCCTCCCTGCTCATGGGCAGGAATGGCGCTGGACCGAAGCATTCGGCCCAGTACTTGGGATAGTCAAATAACGGCTTGGCTGTTTGCATGACGGTGACCGGTGTTGAGATGAAAAATCGCGGGCGCGGAATATAGCACAAAATTTGACCAATTCCGACCGCAACGGTCGGCCTTTACCGCCTCGCGCCCCACTCGCCTGTTTTGCCCCGCCCATGGCACTAGATATCCAACGCAGGCGCAGGCAGCGGAGCAATAGTCTGGCCCGAACGATGGCCCACTCATTCCGACCTGCGGTGACCCACTTGAACGACGCCTCTCCCGTTGCAAAAGCCCTGCCCCAGCACGCCCGCTTCATTCACTACCACTTGCCGACATGGCTCAAGCAAGCCACACCGCCCCTGCGTGCCGCCCTGCGCACCAGCCTGCTGGCCAGCAACCAGTCGCGGCATGACATGGCCGAGCTGCTCAGCCCCCTGCAAAACCCGGTCGAGTTTGCCAGCCCACTGCTCAAGAACGCCTTGCGCCAGGAGTTCCTCGACCTGCTGGACAGTGACCGCACCACACTGGTGCGCGAATGGAAAACCACCCACATCCTGGGCCTGGTAAAGACCCACCGGCAAACCACCACACAATCGCTGCTGGAAGCGGCCCTGCAGAATTTCGACGCGGCAGAGGCTGAGGATGGCGGGTTCGAGACCGGTTCCGGCCTGTACACCGACGAACACGGCAGACAGGAAAAAAGCGTCGTCACCCCGGTCATGTTCGCCGGGTTCTGCCGACGCCTGAACCTGGGCCAGCGCTTCCAGGAGCACCTGGACAGCGTGCTCAGCGCCACCAGCGGGCCGGACGCGGCGACCGTGTTACGCCGCTGCGAGCAGGACGCCCTAGCGGTGGCCGCCCATATCGCCAGGATCAAGGGGGTCATCTCCCCACGCCTGTATGAATCGCTAATCACTCTGCAAGCGAACGGCGAACACCCCGACCTGCGCTGTGCGCACTTGACCATCAACAACGTGCCACTGCCCGGCATTCTGGTGATTTACGACAAACACATCGACGCCGAGCAGGTGCTCTACATCCCCCAAGACCCCTACGGCCCCTTGTACCAGTACCCGTCGTTCCAGGCCCTGAAAGATGCGCTGGCCAACCGCCTGGAACAGCCGGGTTACGAGACGTTCTTCAAACGCTTCGTGCCCCAGCGCCACCACGGCCGCCTCTATACCCTTAAGCCCCACACGTACCGATGGGTCACCCACTGGCCCAACGGCCCCCGCCTCATCAACGAGCCGGCGAGCATCGTCGAGCCTGTGGCGCGCCAGTTGATCCAAGGCGATGTGCTGAGTGCCAGTGCCGCGCTGCACATCGCCAAGATCAAGGAGGATGCCAAAGTGCTCGCCGTGTCCTCAGCAGACGCCGATCTGGCCGCCCGCGAAGTACGCCTGCAAGGCTATGAGGACCTGGGCAAATCGCTGTTGTTCTTCGCCCTGTCCTTCGTGCCGGTAGTCGGCGAAGCGATGCTGGCGGTGACCGCCGCCGAAGTCATCCACTCGGTGTACCACGGGTTCGAATTCTGGAGCCGCGGGGACAGTGTCGCCGCCCTGAACGACCTGCTGGACGTGGCCGATACAGCCGCATCGCTGGTATTTACGGCGGCCGCGGTCAAAGCCGGCGGGGCCGTGGCCAAGCTGGTCAGCGTCAAATTGCGCAACGGCAACTGGCGCCTCTGGAACCCGGACCTGACACCTTACCGGCAAACCTTGCAGTTGCCCGGCGCCCTGCCCCCCGATAGCCGCGGTTTGTACGCGTTCAACGCCAGTCACTATGTGCGCCTGGACGACCAGCTCTACCAGGCGCAACTCGACACGGCCAGCAACCAGTGGCAACTGCTACACCCCCAGGACCCGGACGCCTACCGCCCGCCGCTGCTGAGTAATGGCGCCGGCGGCTGGCGCCTGCCCCATGAGCGCCCGCAGGAATGGAACAACCTCAAGTTGATAAAACGCCTGGGGGCAACCACCGCCCATATCCAGGCCGAGGATGTAGAGCCGCTCATGCTCATCAGCGGCATCGACCAACCCGCGCTGCGCCAGTTGCATCAGGAAGGCATGCGCCCGCCCGCGCTGCTGCGCGACAGCGTGAAACGCCTGAACCTGGAACGGGCCATCGACGGTTTCGACCTGGCGCAGGCCGAAGGGCGAACTCTGACGCCTGAGTCACCCTTTATCCAACTGCACCTGGTGACCCTGCTGCCCGAATGGCCAGCCAGCCACAGCGTGAAAGTGCTCGACCCGTCGGGCAACACCCTGCTCGCGCTACCCGCCGCCGAGCCGCAAGGCGAGCGCGAGATTCAAGTGCCGCTGGCCCGCTTGCGCAACGGCCAATTGCTGCAATGCCTGGAAGAGCAACTCGACACCGACACCTACCTTGCCCTGATTGACGACACCTACTTGCCCTACGTCAGCAACCCCGACCGACTGGCCTTGCGCCTTCACGAAGAGGCCCTCGAATACAAGAAGGCCTTATTCGCGCGGCTCTACCAGGGCACCGAGCAACCGGAGACCACGACCGAAAAAACCCTGCGCCAACTGCTGCCCGACCTGCCCAAAAGCTACCTGCAAGACCTCAGCCTCAGCCTCGGCCACCCTGAGCAGCAACGCCTGGTGCGCGAGGAAAGCCTAAACCCGCTGATGCACGAAGAAGCGCTGCAGTACCACGAAGAGGTGCTGGCACGCGCGCCCTATGAAGGCCTGTTCCTCGACACCCTGCACAGCGCCGACAGCGATCTGCTGGCGTTTGTTTGCCTGGAGCAACTGCCCCGCTGGCCCCAGCACCTGCGCCTGGAGATGCGCGACGCCCTGCACAACAACCGTTTGCTGGGTAGCGTCGGCGATGAGACCGCTACTCAAACCCTCACCCTTTCCCGCAGCGCCAGCACCTATGTGGTCGCCGATACCCCACGCCAGACGCCCGCCGATCTGTTCACCACCCTCGCCCGCGCCCTGCCCGAAGCCGATCGCAACGCCCTGTTCGGCACGGCCCAAGTCGAACCCAGAGTCATTCACGACGCCCTACGCGCGACCGTGAAACAACGGGTGGAAAATGCCGTGGCCTACATGCAAGCGAGCACTGCGGTGGATACGGCCGCGGCCAGCCCTGGCGGGGGCTTCGATGAACTGTTCGCCGTGCCCACCACCCCGCCACGACTGACCCTGCGCGAAGACAATATCTATGAGCAGCCCCGCCGGGATGTGGGTGGCTACAACCATTACGTGCAGGAAAACAATCTGTATTACCAGGTGCGTAACGCCAACCCCGGCTGGCAACTGGTGGACGCCCGCAACCCCTGGCGCGCTTACAAACCCTACATCCGCCCCAAGACCGACGGCGGCTGGGAAATCGCCACAGACGCCGGCTTGCTGGGTGGCGGTATCGGTCCTTCGCGCTACCGGGCGGTGGAACCGAGCAGCAGCACCTTCTACACCGCTTCGGACTACCTCATGCCCGAGCCGTTTACGACGCAAGAGCTGGCACGCATGCGCCAACGCTCGGCGACCAACGGCGTACCCAACAAGATCGGGGAGTACGACCGGGTCAACAATGGCCGCTACCCACTGCGCGACAACTATGACCGACCGCTCTACATCACCCAGATCCGCCCGCCGAACGACGAACCACGCTTCGCCACGGAGCTGGTGATGCCTTATCTGGAGCGCGAGGGGTATGAACGGGTAGCACAGCTCTATGAGGAAAAACTGAAAGTGCGCACTTTTATCGAAAGCGACGCGCGCAGCCCGCAAGAACGGGTGATGATCGGCCAACACACAGTGGTGGCCCGCAGGGACCTGCGCAAGGATGAAATTCTGGGGGTTTATGGCGGGCGGTTGATCCCCAGGTGGCGTGCCGACCAGAGCAACAATGCCTTTGTGATCGACGTGGAAGACCTGCCCCCTTACAAACGGGCGATTCGCGAACGCTTGCGTGCTGGCGATTACTTGTCGGGCGACAACATCCTTTCGCGTATCAACACCCTGTTCGAGTTCCCCAGGAACCGCTCGCCCCGCCAGGCCCGCCAAGGCTATAACGCCCATATGGTGAGCTACGCGGTGAAGGCCAGCCGTGGCCAAGAGGAGGCGCAGAGCTTGCAGATCAGCGTGCTGTTCACCCTCACGGACATCCCCGCCGAAACGGAGCTGCGCTGGGACTACGGCTACACCTCGGAGCAGATCCGCCGGATCATGACCCGAGCGCCGTGAGAGAGGCGTTACTCGTCGTCAAAGTTGTAGCTGCCCGGCGCCAGGTTCTCGAAGCGCGTGTACTTGCCAATAAACGCCAAGCGCGCCGTGCCGATGGGGCCGTTACGCTGCTTGCCGATGATGATCTCGGCAATGCCCTTGTGCTCGGTCTCGGGGTGATACACCTCGTCGCGATACACGAACATGATGACGTCGGCGTCTTGCTCGATAGCGCCGGATTCACGCAAGTCGGAGTTGATCGGGCGCTTGTTGGGGCGTTGCTCCAGGGAGCGGTTGAGCTGGGACAGGGCCACCACCGGGCAGTTGAACTCCTTGGCCAGGGCCTTGAGGGAGCGGGAGATCTCGGAAATTTCGTTGGTGCGGTTGTCGCCCCCCGAACCCGGGATCTGCATCAATTGCAGGTAGTCGATCATGATGAGGCCGATGTCGCCGTGCTCACGCACCAGGCGCCGGGTGCGGGCGCGCATCTCCGAAGGGCTGATGCCGGCGGTATCGTCGATGAACAACTTGCGGTCGTTGAGTAGATTGACCGCCGAGGTCAGGCGCGGCCAGTCGTCATCTTCCAGGCGACCGGCGCGGACCTTGGTTTGGTCGATCCGCCCCAGGGACGACAACATACGCATAATCAGCGATTCGCCTGGCATCTCCAGGGAATACACCAAAACCGCCTTCTCGCTGCGCAACACGGCGTTTTCCACCAGGTTCATCGCGAACGTGGTCTTACCCATGGACGGACGACCGGCGACGATAATCAGGTCCGAAGGCTGCAAGCCACTGGTCATGCCGTCGAGGTCGGTGTAACCGGTGGACAGGCCCGTGATGGCGTTATCGGTGTTGAACAGGGTATCGATGCGGTCGATGGCCTTGGTCAGCAGGTCGTTGACGCTGACCGGGCCACCGGTTTTCGGCCGGGCCTCGGCGATCTGGAAAATCTGCCGTTCGGCTTCGTCGAGAATCTCCTCGGCGGTGCGCCCTTCCGGGTTGAAGGCACTGTCAGCGATTTCAGTGCTGATGGCGATCAACTGGCGCAGGGTGGCGCGCTGACGGACGATCTGTGCGTAAGCCTTGATGTTGGCGACCGACGGCGTGTTTTTCGCCAGTTCACCCAGATAACCGAGGCCGCCGACCTGGGCACTCTGGCCTTCCTTGTCCAGTTGCTCGGCCAGGGTCACTACGTCTATCGGTGAGTTCTGGTCCGCCAACTTGGCAATGGCGCGGAAGATCAGGCGGTGGTCATGGCGATAGAAGTCACCGTCCGAGACTTGATCGAGCACGCGTTCCCAGGCGTTGTTGTCCAGCATCAGACCACCGAGCACAGCCTGTTCGGCCTCGATGGAATGGGGCGGGACCTTCAGGGCAGCGGTTTGCAGATCGTATTGCTCGGGAACAGAGATATCGTTCATGGCCACTTGGAATTGGGGGTGGTGAAAAATCGGAAGCTGCAGAAAAACAAAAGGCACGACCTGTAAACAGGATCGTGCCCGATGTTAACCGTCCAGCACACAAGGTGCCAGACGATTGCGTGCTGCTTAAGCAGCCACCACAACAACGCGTACGGTTGCTTCGACTTCGGCGTGCAGGTGCACGGCCACGTCGAATTCGCCAACGTTGCGGATGGTGCCGTTTGGCAGACGAACTTCGCTTTTTGCCACTTCAACGCCAGAGGCGGTCAGTGCATCAGCGATGTCGTGGGTGCCGATCGAACCGAACAGCTTGCCTTCGTCACCAGCGGTGGCAGTGATAGTCACTTCCAGCTCAGCCAGTTGGGCAGCACGGCTTTCAGCCGAAGCTTTCTTGTCCGCTGCTGCTTTTTCCAGCTCGGCGCGACGCTCTTCGAACGCAGCCAGGTTGGCAGCGGTCGCAGCGGTAGCCTTGCCGTAAGGCAGCAGGTAGTTACGACCGTAGCCGGCCTTAACATTTACTTTGTCGCCCAGGTTGCCCAGGTTGGCGACTTTTTCCAGAAGGATCAGTTGCATGTGAAAATCCTCTTAACTTTTAACCTTCACCGTTCGCGCTATCGGCGTCTTTCGGCGCCAAACGACCGCGAAAATCAATCAGGCTGTCGACAATGGCCAACACCACGAGCAACGGATAGATCAGCTGCATGAACAGCAACAGCGTTACGTACAACCCCACCAGCCAAAACTTGGCCAGACGCTTATGCGCCACCAGCCCGTGCATCAGGGCCAGCCCGGCGAACACCAACGGTACGCTGCACAACGGCGTCAACATGGCCATCTGGGAACCGAAGTTCGGCCCCACAAGCATGCACGCCAGCAGCAACATCGCCGGCCCCAGCGGGATTCGGATGGCGCGAAACTCGCGACCAAAACCACCCGGGTTGTACAACAACGCCTGCCAATAACGCCCAAGCATCAGGCTCAACAAGCTGACGACCTGCAACAATGCCGCAATCAGGCCGGTCAGGACCGGTGCCACCAGTGCTGCGAGACGCGCTCGCTCCTCTACCGAGAACTGCTGGTAGAGATCCCCGAGGGCCAGCGGCAGGATTTTTATCAATTCCTGCGCCAAGCCTTCGATCTGAGGGCGGAAAGCCGCACCCAACACCACTGAAAACACCAACCCCATCGCTATGCTGACCAGCAGCACGCGGTTCCAGGACTCGCTTGCGCGCAAAACCAACGCAAGGCCCGAAGACCCCAGCAGCACCATGAGTGCGCGAGGATCTGAGGAGTACAGCCACCAGAACAAGGCCGGCAGCAATCCCAGGGCAACGACGCCCAAGGCATCCTTCAAACCGCGCCGCAGCAGCACAAGGCTTCCTGCGGCAGCACCCAACCAATACAACAGCGGCAATGCAGCACATCCGGCCACTACAGCAGTGGCCTGCACACGACCGCGCATGATGAACTCAGCTAAGGCGCGCATGCATTCAATCCCTTACTACGTGTCGACTGCCCGGTCTCAGCGGCCGTGGCTGTCGGTGTAGGCCAGCAGGGCCAGGAAGCGGGCGCGCTTGATAGCGGTGGCCAGCTGACGCTGATAACGAGCTTTGGTACCGGTGATGCGGCTTGGAACGATTTTGCCGGTCTCGGATACGTAGGCTTTCAGAGTGTTGAGATCTTTGTAATCGATCTCTTTCACGTCTTCAGCGGTGAAGCGGCAGAATTTACGACGACGGAAGAAACGTGCCATGTAATTGGCTCCTTAAAAGGTCCGTGGATTACTCGTCAGCGTTATCGCTGTTGTCGCTGTCATCACTATCAGCGCTTTCAGCGCCTTCGTGCTCAGGACGGTCGCGACGCTCACGGCGCTCACTGCGGTTTTCTTCAGCCTTGAGCATCTCGGATTGGCCAGTAACGGCTTCTTCGCGACGGATGACCAGGTTACGGATCACTGCATCGTTGTAGCGGAAGTTGTCTTCCAGCTCGGCCAGGGCCTTGCCGGTGCACTCAACGTTCAGCATCACGTAGTGAGCCTTGTGAACATTGTTGATTGCGTAGGCCAGTTGACGACGGCCCCAATCTTCCAGACGGTGGATTTTGCCGCCGTCTTCTTCGATCAGCTTGGTGTAACGCTCAACCATGCCGCCGACTTGCTCGCTTTGATCCGGGTGGACCAAAAAGATGATTTCGTAATGACGCATGAATGCTCCTTACGGGTTGTAGCCTGCCGCTCAAAAGCGGTCAGACAAGGAGTGAATGACACTTATGGACCTTGCCACGGTGAGGCACATGCGTGCCTGCCATGAAGGCAAGGGGCGCAATAGTAGAGAAGGAGGCTCTAAGCTGCAAGCTGCAAGTGACAAGCTGCAAGCGCATCGACGCTTAACTTGCAGCTTAGGGCTGATTTACTTGCGTGTAGCGGCGGCTTTTTTCGCGCCGCGCTGGCGCTGGGCCTCGAACAGGCATACGCCGGTCGCCACGGACACGTTGAGGCTGCTGACGCTGCCCGCCATCGGCAGGTTCACCAGGTAGTCACAATGTTCGCGGGTCAGGCGGCGCATGCCTTTGCCTTCGGCACCCATAATCAGGATGGTCGGGCCGGTCAGGTCTTGGTCATAGATGCTGACCTCCGCCTCCCCTGCCGTGCCCACGACCCACAGGCCGCGCTGCTGGAGCTTTTCCAGCGTCCGGGCCAGGTTGGTCACGGCCACTAGCGGGATCACTTCCGCCGCACCGCAGGCCACTTTTCGTACAGTCGGCGTCAGGGTTGCCGACTTGTCCTTGGGCACAATTACCGCCAGCGCACCCGCCGCATCGGCCGAACGCAGGCAAGCGCCGAGGTTGTGCGGGTCGGTCACACCGTCGAGCACCAGCAACAGCGGCGCGCCTTCGGTGCGATCCAGGAGCTCATCGAGCATGGCTTCGCCCCAGACCTGGCTCGGGCTCACATCCGCGACCACGCCCTGGTGCACGCCTTCGACCCAGGCGTCCATCTCGCGACGCTCGGCCTGGCCGACCGCAACGCGGTTTTCGTTGGCCAGCTCGATCAGGGTCTGCACCCGCGGATCATTGCGGCCTTCGGCCAGCCAGATCTGCTTGACGCGCTTGGGGTGGTGACGCAGCAACGCTTCCACGGCATGCACGCCGTAGATTTTTTCCAGACTCATGACTTGGCCTTAGGTTTGCGCGCCCCGCCGCTTTTCGCAGCCGGGGCCGAGCCTGCCTTGGGCGGGCCCTTACGGTGTTTACTCGGTTTGCTCGACTTGTCCGACGCTGCGGGCTTTCCCCCAGACGCCGCTTTACCACCGCTTTTCGCTTCGGCCAACAACGCCTGCTTCAATTCACGGCTTTTGCGCAACTCGGCGTTTTTCGCCGCCGCATCGCTTGGGCGATAGGCTTCGCTGGCCTTCTCTTTGGTCGAAGTGCGGCGCCCGGTTTTGGCCGGCGCTGGTTCGGTGGCGGTCTTAGCGGCTGGGGCGGTTGCTTCTGCACCCCGTTTCTTGCGGCCGATCGGCGCGCTGATGGTTTTTTCAGCCATCTCGAAGTCGATCTTGCGCTCGTCCAAATCGACGCGCATGACCCGCACTTCCACGGTGTCACCCAAGCGGAAGCTACGGCCGGTGCGCTCGCCAGCGAGGCGGTGGTGCACAGGATCGAAGTGGTAGTAATCGCCCGGCAATGCCGTGACGTGAACCAGGCCTTCGACGTAGATATCGGTCAGCTCGACGAACAGACCGAAACCGGTCACGGCGGTAATGACCCCCGGGAACGACTCGCCCACGCGGTCTTTCATGAACTCGCACTTGAGCCAGTTCACAACGTCGCGGGTCGCTTCGTCGGCACGGCGTTCGCTCATTGAGCACTGCTCGCCGAGTTGCTCCAGGGCCGCTTCGTCGTACGGATAGATCCGCGCCTTGGGAATGCTCATGGCACCGGCGCGCTTGACGTGCGGGGTGTTCATCTTCGAATGGATCACGCTGCGGATCGCCCGGTGCGTGAGCAAGTCCGGGTAGCGGCGGATCGGCGAGGTGAAGTGGGTATAGGCTTCGTAGTTCAGGCCGAAGTGGCCCTGGTTATCAGCGCTATACACTGCCTGGCTCAACGAGCGCAGCATGACGGTCTGGATCAGGTGGAAATCCGGACGATCCTTGATGCTGGCCAACAGTGCCTGGTAATCCTTCGGCGATGGGCCGTCCTTGCCTTTATGCAGGGACAAACCGAGTTCACCCAGGAAAGCGCGCAGTTTTTCCAGGCGCTCCGGCGGCGGACCATCGTGCACCCGGTACAGAGCTGGGATTTCATGCTTTTTGAGGAATTCCGCGGTGGCCACGTTGGCCGCCAGCATGCACTCTTCGATCAGCTTGTGGGCATCGTTGCGGGTGGTCGGGGTGATTTCCGCGATCTTGCGCTCGGAGCCGAAGATGATTCGGGTTTCCTGGGTTTCAAAGTCGATGGCACCGCGCACATGACGAGCGCCCAGCAGCACCTTGTACAGCGCATAAAGCTGCTTGAGGTGCGGCACGACATGGCCGTACTCACCGCGCAGGGCCTTGGCCTCGCTGGTTTTCGGCTGTTCCAGGATGGTGCTGACCTTGTTGTAGGTCAGGCGCGCCTGAGAGTGGATCACCGCTTCGTAGAACTGGTAATCGGTCATTTCGCCGGTCTTGGACATGGTCATCTCGCACACCATGGCCAAACGGTCGACTTTCGGGTTCAGCGAGCACAAGCCGTTGGACAGTTGCTCCGGCAGCATCGGGATCACGCGCTCGGGGAAGTACACCGAGTTGCCGCGTACCTGGGCTTCATTGTCCAGGGCCGAGCCAATCTTCACGTAGCTGGAAACGTCGGCAATCGCCACGTACAACTTCCAGCCGCCGGAGAACAGGCGCAGCTTGCCCGGCTTGGCTTCGCAGTACACCGCATCGTCGAAGTCGCGGGCATCTTCGCCGTCGATGGTGACGAATGGCAGGTGGCGCAGGTCGATGCGCTTCTCTTTGTCCTTTTCCTCGACTTCCGGCTTGAGCTTGGCGGCTTCTTTGAGCACCGCTTCAGGCCAGACATGGGGAATGTCGTAGGTACGCAGCGCGACATCGATTTCCATGCCGGGCGCCATGTAATTGCCCACCACTTCCACCACATCACCTTGTGGCTGGAAGCGTGGCGTCGGCCAGTGAGTGATTTTCACCTCAACGAATTGGCCGACTTTGGCGCTGGCGTTGCGACCCGGAGTCACCAGCACTTCCTGCTGGATCTTCGGATTATCGGCAACCACGAAGCCGATGCCGCCCTCCTCGAAATAGCGACCGACGATGGTCTCGTGGGCACGGGACACCACTTCGACGATCACGCCTTCGCGGCGGCCACGACGATCCAGACCGGAAACACGGGCCAACGCGCGGTCACCATCGAACACTAGGCGCATTTGCGCCGGGCTCATGAACAGGTCGTCGCTGCCGTCATCCGGCACCAAGAAGCCAAAGCCGTCACGGTGGCCGCTGATGCGCCCCAGGATCAGGTCGAGCTTGTCCACCGGCGCATAAGTGCCACGGCGCGTGTAGATCAGTTGAGCATCGCGCTCCATGGCACGCAGGCGGCGGCGCAAGGCTTCGAGCTGGTCTTCGGTGGTCAGGCCGAATTCTTCTACCAGTTGCTCGCGGCTAGCAGGCGAACCCCGATCAGCAAGGTGCTGAAGGATCAGTTCACGGCTAGGAATAGGGTTTTCATATTTTTCCGCTTCACGAGCGGCCTCGGGATCGAGGGACTGCCAATCGGCCATTAGAGAGTTTTCACCTTGTCTATATGCGGGTTAGTTTGGCATAGGCGTAATGAAACGGGAAATTTCAGACTCCAAGAGCCCCTTAAAAGCCCTTTGACCTACGCAGAAAACGCATTAGAAGACCGCTCGCGAATTTTTCGCTGGTTTTTTGATAACAGGGGTTTACAGCTCAAAACTGCCTCCGTATAGTGCGCGCCATCGACGACGTAGCCGTTGCCGATACTGCCCAGATGGTGAAATTGGTAGACACGCCAGCTTCAGGTGCTGGTGACCGCAAGGTCGTGGAAGTTCGAGTCTTCTTCTGGGCACCAAATTCAGAGCTTGAGGTTAGTTCAACTTTGAAGCTCACACAAAAACCCGCGAAAGCGGGTTTTTGCATTCCAAGTGTTTGATTTCATTCCAAGTATTCGGTTTATTAAAACGAAAACAGGGGTTTACAGATCAAAACTCTCTCCGTATAGTTCGCCCCATCAACAGCGCGAAAATGTTGTTGATACTGCCCAGATGGTGAAATTGGTAGACACGCCAGCTTCAGGTGCTGGTGACCGCAAGGTCGTGGAAGTTCGAGTCTTCTTCTGGGCACCAATTCAAGCATCAGCCTCTCACGCTGGTGTTTCACAAAAACCCGCGAAAGCGGGTTTTTGCATTTCTGGCTTTTTGATTTGCAAAACTGCGCACACCTCCTCAGCAAGCCCTCCCCATTTCCCTCCTCGGCAGTCAAGCGGTATCCATCCGCACTTGAGAAACAATATCGTTTATTATTGTTACAAGTTTTTGCAATGCGACCGCGAGGAACCCTGCGAATGATGCTTCGATATACCCGACGTGCAACCTCCCTTCTACGTGGCTTGATCCTCTCCCTGCTGGGCCTGGCCCTGTTCGCACCACTCGCCCAGGCTGGCGACCCGGTCACCCTGACGCTCTACAACGGCCAGCACAAGGAAGTGGGGGACGCCGTGGCCAAGGCGTTTGAGGCCAAGACCGGTATTCACGTCAACGTGCGCAAGGGCAGCAGCAACCAGCTCGCCAGCCAGATCGTCGAAGAAGGCGACCGCTCCCCCGCCGATGTGATCTACACCGAGGAGTCCCCTCCCCTGAACAAACTCGGTGAACAAGGCCTGCTGGCCAAAGCCGACGACGCCACACTCACCGTGTTGCCCAAGGACTACGTGGCGAGCAATGGCACCTGGATCGGCGTGACCGCTCGTGTGCGCGTGGTGGCGTTCAACCCGAAACTGATCGACGAAAAAGACCTGCCCAAAACCGTGCTGGATTTCGCCAACCCCGAGTGGCAGGGCAAAGTCGGCTTCGTGCCCACCAGCGGCGCGTTCCAGGAACAAGCGGTGGCGATCATCAAATTACATGGCATGGACGCGGCCGAAGAATGGCTCACCGGCCTGCGCGCTTTCGGCAAAACCTACAGCAACAACATGGTGGCGCTCAAAGCCGTGGAGAACGGTGAAGTCGCCACCGTGCTGGTGAACAACTACTACTGGTTCGCCCTGCAACGGGAAAAAGGCAAGCTCGACTCCAAACTGCACTACTTCACCGATGGCGACGCCGGCGGGCTGATTACCGTGTCTAGCGCTGCGGTCATCAAGTCCAGCAAATACCCAAAAGAAGCCCAACAGTTGCTCGCCTACATGGTCAGCGAAGAAGGCCAGCGCGTGATTACCCAGACCACCGCCGAATATCCGCTGCACAAAGGCATGGAGTCGGATCGCGGGCTCAAGCCGTTCAGTGAACTGCAGGCGCCGAAAGTCACCCCGGCGGACCTGGGCAACGCCGAAGAAGCCCTGGACCTGGAACGTGACGTTGGCCTGAACTGATGGGCACATCGCTGCGCGCGCGCGCCCAAGGCTCGAACTATGTGCCCGGGCGCAAACGCCCCTCGATCTGGCTGCTGCTACCGGTGTTGCTGCTGATCGGCCTCAGCTTGCTGCCCCTGCTATATGTGGGGCTCAAGGCCTGGCAGGCCGGCTGGGCCGAGGCGGTGCATCTGCTGTGGCGGCCCTATGTGCTGCGCCTGCTGAGCAACAACTTACTGCTGATGGTTGGCGTGACGATGGCTTGCGGGGTCATTGGCCTGTCGCTGGCCTGGTTGCTGGAGCGCAGCAACCTACCTGGGCGACGCCTGTGGGGCGTGATCCTGTGCTTGCCGTTCGCGGTACCGGCGTTTGTCAGCAGCTTCACCTGGGTATCTTTGAGCGCCAGTTTCGAGGGCCTGGGCGGGGCGATTCTCGTAATGACCCTGTCCAAGTACCCGCTGGTGTTTTTGCCGGTGGCGGCGACGCTGCGCAACCTCGACCCATCCCTGGAGGAGTCCGCCCGCACCCTGGGGCAAAACCGCTGGGGAGTGTTCTTTCGTGTCACCTTGCCCCTGCTCTGGCCATCGTTGCTGGCCGGCTCACTGCTGATTGCCCTGCACATGCTGGTGGAGTTCGGCGCCCTGTCGATCATTGGCCTGCAAACCTTTACCACGGCGATTTACCAGCAGTTTGAACTGGAGTTCAGCAACGCCAACGCTGCGATGCTCTCGGCAGTGCTGCTCGCCCTCTGCCTGGTGCTGCTGGGGCTGGAGTTACGGGTACGCGGCAAGGGCCGCCACGTGCGCACCGGCCAAGGCGCGGCACGCCATGGCGAACAAGTGCGCCTGGGCAACTGGGCACTGATGGGGCAGGCCTATTGCCTGATACTGGCGATCATTGGCAGCGGTGTGCCCCTGGGGATGCTGGCTTATTGGTTGGCGGTGGGGTCTTCGGCGGCCTTTCCCGTGGCGGCCATCAGCGAGGCCTTGCTCTCGTCCCTGGCCCTGTCCCTGGGCGGCGCGGCGCTGTGCCTGGTGCTGGCGGTGCCCGTCGGCTTGCTGGTGGTGCGCTACAAAGGTGCCTTGGCGCTGTGGGCCGAACGCCTGCCGTACCTACTGCACGCTCTGCCGGGACTGGTGATCGCACTGACCCTGGTGTTCTTCGCCCTCCATTACGTGCCCGTGCTTTATCAGACGTCGGCCTTGCTGCTGATCGCCTACGCCCTGTTGTTTCTGCCCTTGGCGCAGGCACCGATCCGCACCGCACTAAACAAAGCCGCGCCGCAATTGGAGGAAGCCGCACGCACCCTTGGCGCCAGCTCCTTCAGCGCGTTTTGCCGGGTGACCCTGCCGATCATCTTCCCGGCCCTGGGCGCTGCGTTTGCGCTGGTGTTCCTGGATGCCATGAAAGAGCTCACCGCGACCCTGCTGCTCAGCCCCACCGGGCTCAACACCCTGGCCACCGAGGTGTGGGCGCATACGGCGAATGTGGAGTTCGCCGCCGCCGCACCCTATGCGGCGCTGCTGATCCTGGTGTCGGGGTTACCGGTGTATTTGCTGACGACGCGGATGTACCTGAGCCGTTGAAATAGGCCTGGTGGCTGTGGGAGGGAGCCCGCTCCCACAGAAGATCTACGACCCACTTAAGCCTTGAACTGCCCCAAGCTCGCCTTCAGCTGCGCCGCGAGGCCATCGAGCACCTTGCCGCTGGCCGTAGTCTCTATCACCGCTTGCGCCGCTTGCTCGGCCTGAGCGTGGATGGTTTCAACCCGTCCCCGCACCGCGTGCGCGCCCTGAGCCTGATGCGCCGCCGCCTGGGTCGCCAGGCCAATGGCCGCGTGAACTTGCTCCACCGATGACTGCACCGATTGCTGCAAGCGTGCACTGTCGCGCAGCACCAACAAGCCTTCACTGGCCTGGCGCCCGGCCTGACCAATCGCAGCCACCGCCTCCCGCGCGCCCTGCTGCAAGGCGCCGATGTGGGCCTGGATATCGCCGGTGGAACTCTGGGTCTTGCTGGCCAGCGCGCGCACCTCGTCGGCCACCACCGCGAAACCGCGCCCGGTTTCACCGGCTCGCGCCGCCTCGATAGCCGCGTTCAACGCCAACAGGTTGGTCTGCTCGGCGATCCCGTGGATCACCGTCAGCACCACCTCGATCTGCTCGCTCTGCTGCGCCAGGCGCTCGATAACCTTGGCCCCGGTGTCCACCTGCCCGGCCAGCGCCTCAATCAGGCTACCCACCTGAGCCGAAGTGCGAGTGTTCTCGTCCGTGGCCTGGCGGATCTCCACCACTTGCTGCAATGCCGACTGCATGGCCTGGCTCTCTGCCTGCGCTTCATCGGCCATCTGCGACAGCGCCCGCAGGCTTTCGGCCACTTCGTCGCGCTGGGACGCGGCCGCCGCATCGGCACCCGCATTGCGCCGGGTCATGGCGCCGATTTCCACGCCAGTACGCTGGGCCACATCGCCCGCCTCGCGCACGATGGGCTGCAATTTATCCACAAAGCGATTGACCGCCGAGGCCATGTCGCCGATTTCATCCTTGCTGTTGATTTGCACACGCTTGGTCAGGTCGCCGTCCCCGGCCGCCAGATCGTCCATGGCCGCAATCAGCAGGTGCAAGCGATTGACCACCCGACGCCCCAGCACCACAGCCAATAGCAGCAAGACGCCAAAGCCCACCAGGGCCAGGGCCAGGCCAATGCGCCAGCGCAACGTCGCCGCCGCTTCCTGCACGGTGCTGGCGGTGTTGTCTTTCATTGCCGCCGCCGTGCCCTGGGCAGATTGCAGGCGCGCGCGCATAGCCGTGGCGCTGTCAGCCGCCGCGCCCTTGAGGCTGTCATCCACCAATTGGTCGCTGCTGGCGATCAACGCGCTAAAGCGTTTGTCCAGCGCCGCCAGGTCGGTTTCCACCGACGCTGTCGACACGCCCATCAGCACCTTGCCGATTTCCACGCCATTGGGGTTGATGGAGGCTTCCAGGTAGTACACCGACTTATCGTTCTTCGCCGCGTCCAGCACCTTATCCAGCGCCCGCTCGCCTTGGCCTTTTTCCAGAAGGGCCTTGTTGATCGGGTTTTCCCGGTTCAGGTAGCGGGTCAGATGCTGGCCCGTAGCGTCGTCATACACCACGAACAACACGTTGGGGTTGCGCTGCGCGCGTCGTGCGAATTCAGACAGGGTTGGCACATCGTTGTCCCACATGGCGCGCGGCGCCACGGAGGCCAGGAGCTGGGCCATATCGTTAGCCGAATCCTGAAGGTCTTTCTCCAACGTGGCGCGAAGTTGCGCCTGCTCATCTTCCAGGCGCGACGAAAGCCCCGCCGTGAGGCGCTGACGCGTGCTGCTGGAGAGGCCGTCGAGGCTCGACGTCACCTCGCGCCCGGCCTGCTCCAATTCACCCGAAAGCTTCTGGCTATCCACACCCAACCGATTGGCCAAATCGGCCTCCAACGCGGTCACCGTGCTCCGAGTTAGTGCAACGGCCACCAGCACTTGCACCAAAAGAGCGATACCAAGGGTAACGAACACCGGTCGCAACAGCCGGCTTTGTAACAATGAGAGAACGGCAGACATTGGGAATCCCTCCACCTAGGGTGCCATTAAATTGATAGCACCACCAAAGAGGGAAACACAGCAAGGGTCGTGCCGCTTGTCAGGCAGAAACGACAAAGGGCCCAATCGAGGGCCCTTTGCTTTTTACATCAACAGCTTATTACGCGAACGGATGACGCAGAACGATGGTTTCGTTGCGGTCCGGGCCCGTCGAAATAATGTCGATCGGCGCGCCGATCAGCTCTTCGACGCGTTTGATGTAAGCACGGGCGTTGGCAGGCAGCTCTTCCAGCGTCTTGGCGCCCACGGTGGACTCGGTCCAGCCCGGCACTTCTTCGTACACAGGCTGCAGGCCCACGTAGCTGTCAGCGTCAGTCGGGGCTACGTCTTTACCTTCTGCATCTTTGTAGCCGATGCAGATGTTGATGGCTTCCAGACCGTCGAGTACGTCCAGCTTGGTCAGGCAGATGCCCGAAATGCTGTTCACGTCGATAGCGCGACGCAGGATAACGGCGTCGAACCAACCACAACGACGAGCGCGACCGGTGGTGGCGCCGAACTCGTGACCTTGTTTGGCCAGGTGCGCGCCGACTTCGTCGAACAGCTCGGTCGGGAACGGGCCCGAACCGACGCGCGTGGTGTAAGCCTTGGTGATGCCCAGGATGTAGTCCAGGAACATAGGGCCCACACCCGAACCGGTAGCAACGCCGCCCGCGGTGGTGTTGGAGCTGGTTACATAGGGGTAGGTACCGTGGTCGATGTCCAGCAACGAGCCCTGGGCGCCTTCGAACATGATGTCTTTGCCAGCACGACGCAGGTCGTGCAGCTCGGCCGTCACGTCCAGCATCAGCGGCTTGAGCAGCTCGGCGTACTCCTTGCACTCGGCCAGGGTCTTGTCGAAGTCGATGGCCGGCTCTTTGTAGTAACCCACCAGCATGAAGTTGTGGTAATCCACCAGTTCACGCAGCTTGTCTTCAAAACGTGGCATGTTGAGCAGGTCGCCCACACGCAGGCCACGACGCGCAACCTTGTCTTCGTAAGCCGGGCCGATGCCGCGACCGGTGGTACCGATCTTCAACTCGCCACGGGCCTTTTCACGGGCTTGGTCCAGCGCAACGTGGAAGGACAGGATCAACGGGCAGGAAGGGCTGATACGCAGGCGCTCACGCACCGGTACGCCTTTCTCTTCCAGCTTGGTGATTTCCCGCAGCAGGGCGTCCGGTGCAACCACCACGCCGTTGCCGATCAGGCACTGCACGCCTTCGCGCAGCACGCCCGACGGGATTAGGTGCAAGACGGTTTTCTCGCCGTCGATCACCAGGGTGTGGCCCGCGTTGTGGCCACCTTGGTAGCGCACTACGGCGGCAGCATGTTCGGTCAGCAGATCAACGATCTTGCCTTTGCCCTCATCACCCCATTGGGTGCCCAGGACTACGACATTCTTACCCATAACACTTGTCCTCATTCGCGCAAACTTGGTGCCGGCAGCCGCCGGCAGGAAAACTCAAGAAGCCAGCGGCAATACTTGCCAAAGCCCGTTCTGCTGAATCAATTGCCGGTCGCAGTCCGCTTCACGGGCGGCGGCCAACAGCTGCCCAGGCAAGGCCTGGACAACGCGCTGACCCTCACTGCGCAACTGGCAAACGTGCTGCCAGAGTGCTGCATCCGTACTGTCAGGCATCCAGATACCGCCAGACGGTAGCTCGATCTCAGCACGCCCCAGGGTCACCAGGGTTTTCAAATCGGTGGAAAAACCAGTCGCTGGACGGGCACGACCAAAATCGGCGCCGATATCGTCGTAGCGACCGCCCTGGGCGATGGATTGACCCACGCCCGGTACGAACACGGCGAACACCACGCCGGTGTGGTAGTGGTAACCGCGCAGCTCGCCCAGGTCAAAATACAGCGGCAACTGGGGGAAACGCGCGGACAGACGCTCGGCAATCGCCAGCAAATCGTCCAGCGCCGCCAGTACCGGGGCCGGCGCGTTCGCCAGGCGCACACGGGCGGCCTCCAGCACTTCGCGACTGCCACACAGGTCAACCAGCGCCCGTAGCATTGCGGCCAATTCGGCCGGCAGGCCTTCGGTCAGCGCGATCACTTCGTCAATGGCCTTGCGTTGCAGGGCGTCGAACAACTGCTGCTCCACTTCGCCGGACAGACCGGCGGCGCGTGCCAGGCCACGATAGATGCCGACATGCCCCAGGTCCATGTGCACATCCGGCACATCGGCCAGTTGTAGCATGGCCAGCATCAGGCTAATGACTTCCACGTCGCTGCTGGGGCTGGCATCGCCGTACAACTCGGCGCCCAACTGGATTGGGCTGCGCGAGGACGACAACGCACGCGGCTGCGCATGCAGCACGCTACCGGCGTAGCACAGGCGGCTTGGGCCTTCGCGGCGCAGGGTGTGCGCATCGATGCGCGCCACCTGCGGCGTGATGTCTGCGCGAAACCCCATCTGCCGACCCGATTGCGGGTCGATGACCTTGAAGGTCCGCAGATCCAGGTCCTGGCCAGCACCGGTCAACAGGGATTCCAGGTACTCGATATGAGGGGTTACGACAAACTCGTAGCCCCAGCTCTGGAACAGATCCAACACCTGGCGGCGCGCTACTTCGATGCGCGCCGCTTCAGGCGGCAGTACTTCTTCGATGCCATCTGGCAGCAGCCAGCGGTCTACCGTTGCCATTACGCCATTCCCCTATGATCCGGGCGGCGAGCCGTCGGGCTAGCCTTGAGTGAAGCAGAAAATGGTTACCTGCCGCCCAAGAGCGACGGGGCGAAAGGCCTGAAATCGGCTTCGCCACCACATTCCTCGAAAAAACTGTCGAGCCAATCAACTCGTTCTGAAGCAATCAAACATGCAGACGCAAAAAAGCCGGGAATTTCCCGGCTGCCGCATCATACACCCGTTTTCCCAAAGGATCACCCCGCCAAGCGCTTTAGCCGCTCGACGGGGTGTCGCAGGGTCAAGGCTTGGCTTTTTCCAGATAGCGGAAAAAGTCGCTGCTTGGGTCAAGCACCATGACATCGGTTTTGTTCGCGAAGCTTTCACGGTAGGCACGCAGGCTACGGTAGAACGCGTAGAACTCCTGATCCTGGCCGTAGGCCTTGGCGTAGATCGCCGCTGCTTGGGCATCACCATCACCGCGCGCCTCTTCAGACTCGCGATAGGCTTCAGCCAGCAGTACGCGACGCTGACGATCGGCGTCGGCACGGATGCCTTCTGCCAGTTCGTTACCTTTGGCGCGGTGCTCGCGAGCTTCACGCTCACGCTCTGTGCTCATCCGCTCGAACACGCTGCGGTTCACTTCCTTCGGCAGGTCGATGGCCTTGACCCGGACGTCGATCACTTCGATGCCCAGCTCTTTCTCGGCCATCTTGTTGAGCGAAGCGGTGATATCCGCCATCAGCGCATCGCGCTCGCCGGACACCACTTCGTGCAACGTACGCTTACCGAACTGGTCGCGCAGGCCCGATTCCAAACGACGGGACAGACGTTCGTCAGCAATCTGCTTGAGGCCGGAAGTCGCGGTGTAGAAGCGCTCAGCATCTTTCACGCGCCACTTGGCAAAAGCATCGACCATGACGGCTTTCTTTTCCAGTGTCAGGAAGCGCTGTGTCGGCGCATCCAGCGTCATCAGGCGAGCATCGAACTTACGCACCTGGTTGACGTATGGCACTTTCACATGCAGGCCCGGTTGGACATCAGCCTGGACCACCCGACCGAACTGCAGCAACACCGCACGCTCGGTCTGAGCCACGATGTAGAAGCAGTTCCAGGCAGCGATCGCCACGACGACGCCGACAATAAGGGCGATCAGCGATTTATTGCTCATCAGCGACTCTCCCTGGAACGCGTTGGCTGTGGCTGCGAATCCGCGCCGCTGTGCGTGCCCGCATCATTGTTGCTGGCTGCGGCGGCGCCAGTTACTGGCGAGGAGCCAGTGCGGCCACTTTCGATCATCTTGTCGAGCGGCAGGTAAAGCAGGTTGCTCTGGCCACCTTTATTACCGGTCACCAACACTTTACTGGTGTTGCTGAAGACTTCCTGCATGGTGTCCAGGTACAGACGCTCGCGGGTGACTTCAGGGGCTTTGCGGTACTCAGCCACCAGTTTGGTAAAGCGGTCGGCTTCACCCTTGGCGCGGGAAACCACTTCATCGCGATAACCGTTGGCGTCCTCGATGATGCGCTGGGCCTGACCACGAGCTTCCGGCACGACGCCGTTGGCGTAGGTTTCAGCCTGGTTGCGCGAACGCTGCTCATCTTCGCGGGCGCGGATCACGTCATCGAAGGCTTCCTGCACTTCGCGCGGTGCAGCAGCGCTCTGTACGTTGACCTGAGTAACGGTGATACCGGTGCGGTAAGTGTCGAGGAAGCGTTGCAGACGCTCCTTGATTTCGCTCGCCATCAATTCACGACCTTCGGTCAGCACCTGATCCATCGCGGTGGAACCCACCACATGGCGCAGAGCACTCTCGGTCGCGTGCTGCAGGCTGATTTCCGGCTGATCGACGTTCAGCACGAAATCCCGCAGGTTGCTGATTTTGTACTGCACGGTCAAAGGGACTTCGACGATGTTTTCGTCTTCGGTCAGCATTTGGCCTTGCTTGGTATAGGCACGCTCACGCGTGACGTTTTCCATGTACTTCTTATCAATCGGCGGGAAGTAGATGTTCAGGCCCGGGCCGACAGTCTCGTAGTATTTGCCGAAGCGCAGCACCACGGCCTGCTCCTGCTCGTCCACGACGTAGACGGCGCTGTACAGCCAAACGGCTGCCAGCACGACAAGCCCCAGGCCGAGCAGGCCGTAGCCACCACCCTTGCCAGAGCTGCCATTGCCGTCGTCACTGCCACGTTTTTTTCCACCACCGAACAACCCGTTCAGGCTTTCCTGTAGCTTTCGGAAGGCCTCGTCGAGATCTGGTGGCCCCTTGCGGTCGCCATTATTGCGGCGCTTACCACCCCAAGGATCCTGATTATTCGAGTTGCCACCCGGCTCATTCCAAGCCATAGCGCTCTCCATCTGATAAAGCAAAGACGCGCCCACGGCGCGTCGGCCAATGCTACAGAATGCCTACGACAGCGGCACAACCGCTTTTCCAGGCTTTTATTGCAAAGTGTGTTGCTCGAGAAACTCCATCGGTTGCAAGCCCTCGCGACTGACCAGTCGATTCAACTCGATCCGGGGCAGGCGCACAGCCAGCAAACTCAGGCCTTCTTCGTCGTGTTCTTCTTTCTGTACCGCACCCGCTGCGAAGAACTGAGCACGCAGTCGAGCAAAACGCTGAGGCAAGCGCAAGGTGCCGACGAACAAATCGTTGCCGAGCAATTCCGCGATAGCTTGCTTGAGCAGATCCAACCCTTGACCGTCCCGCGCCGACAACCAGACCCGCTGCGGCTTGCCATCGGCATCGCGCTGGATCTGCGGCTCTACACCTTCGAGCAAATCGAGTTTGTTATAGACCTCGAGGATGGGCAAGTCCTGGGCGCCAATCTCACCCAGCACCACCATCACCTGCTCGATTTGTAGCATGCGATCGGGTTCGGCGGCATCGATCACATGCAACAACAGGTCGGAGTTGCTCGACTCTTCGAGCGTGGCCCGAAAGGCCTCGACCAGTTTGTGAGGCAAGTGCCGGATAAAACCAACGGTGTCGGCCAGGACAATCGGCCCCAGGTCATCCAGGTCCAGGCGACGCAAGGTCGGGTCGAGCGTGGCGAAGAGTTGATCCGCCGCATACACGTCCGATTGCGTCACCGAGTTAAATAGCGTGGATTTGCCGGCGTTGGTATAGCCCACCAGCGAAACCGTGGGGATATCCGCACGCTTGCGCCCTCGACGGGACTGCTCGCGCTGGCTGCGCACCTTCTCCAGCCGCCCCTTGATCTGCCGCAGGCGAACCCGCAACAGACGCCGGTCGGTTTCAAGCTGAGTTTCGCCCGGGCCGCGCAGGCCGATGCCACCCTTTTGCCGCTCAAGGTGGGTCCAACCGCGCACCAAACGCGTACTCATGTGCTCAAGCTGGGCCAGTTCTACCTGGAGCTTGCCTTCATGGGTGCGGGCACGTTGGGCAAAGATGTCGAGAATCAAACCCGTGCGGTCGATCACGCGACACTCGAAAACACGTTCGAGGTTACGTTCCTGACTGGGCGTGAGGATGTGATTGAAAATGACCAGATCGACCTGTTCGGCGCTGACCAGGTCGCGCAGTTCCTCGACCTTGCCGCTGCCAATCAGGTATTTGGCGGTTGGCCGATGACGCGGCACGTTAAAGAACGCAACGGTCTCGGCGCCAGCCGATAGAGCCAACTCCTGAAACTCCTGCGGATCTTCGCGCGCCTCAGGGTCCTGTCCATCCAAGTGAACGAGGATTGCCCGCTCACCACCACCGTGGCGCTCAAAGAACAAAGGAGACTCCTATCAGGCGTTACCTGGAGCAGGATCAGCGTCGCCCTGTTCGTTTTCGGTTGCGCTAGGCAGACGAATTGGACGAACCGGCACTACTGTGGAGATAGCGTGCTTGTACACCATCTGGCTGACGGTGTTCTTGAGCAGGATGACGAACTGGTCGAAGGATTCGATCGTGCCTTGCAGCTTGATCCCGTTGACCAGATAGATGGAAACCCCCACTTTCTCTTTACGTAAAGTATTCAAGTAAGGGTCTTGTAGCGAATGCCCTTTTGACATGTGCCGCACTCCTTTAAGGATCAATAATAAAAAATTAGAAAACAGATGGCTTGTGGCCGCCACACCCCCAAGGATAGACGGCAATTGCAAGGACTCAGCTCAATATGGAGACCGTTCCCAAGTATTTCAAGGCGCGTGGCAGATTGTCGCAAGCCAGGCTGTCCAACCACTGTAAATCAGCCCAACTGCGTAGCCAGGTGAACTGACGCTTCGCCAATTGGCGCGTGGCAATGATGCCGCGCTCCTGCATCTCGGTGAATGTCAGCTTGCCATCCAGGTGATCCCAGACTTGTCGATAACCCACGGCACGTATAGACGGCAACCCGGCGTGCAAGTCACCTCTGGAGCGCAGTGCTATGACTTCGTCAACGAAACCCTGTTCCAACATTTGTGTGAATCTTTGTGCAATGCGCTCATGCAGTACTTGGCGGTTCGCCGGGGCGATGGCCAAGTTCGCGACAGTATAGGGCAATTGTCCTCGCCCCGAAGCGGCTGCTTCAGTACTTTGCGCAGATTGTCGCTCGCGGTGGGCGGTCATGCTTTGGCCGCTGACACGATAAACTTCCAGCGCCCGGCTCAAGCGCTGCGGGTCGTTAGGGTGAATACGCGCCGCCGACACCGGGTCAACCGCCGCCAATTGGTCGTGCAGGGCTTGCCAGCCAAGGCGCGCAGCCTCTTGCTCGATATCGGCGCGAACCTGCGGGTCCGCCGCTGGCATCTGCGCCAGGCCGTCGAGCAAAGCCTTGTAGTAGAGCATTGTGCCGCCCACCAGCAGCGGGATTTTGCCGCGCGAGGTGATGTCCGCCATCGCTTCCAAGGCATCACGGCGGAAATCCGCGGCCGAATAAGCCTCGGCCGGGTCGAGAATGTCGATCAAACGATGGGGATGCTCGGCCAGCAGCGCCTTTGAAGGCTTGGCGGTGCCGATATCCATGCCGCGATAGACCAGTGCGGAATCCACGCTGATGAGTTCGCACGGCAACACCTTGGTCAGCTCGATGGCCAGGTCGGTCTTGCCCGCGGCCGTAGGGCCCATCAGGAAGATGGCGGGAGGTAAATGGCTCATCAGCGACCGCGCAAGAACAGTTTGTCCAGATCGTCCAGGCCCAATTGGGTCCAGGTCGGTCGGCCATGGTTGCATTGACCACTGCGTTCAGTGTTTTCCATGTCCCGCAGCAAGCCGTTCATTTCCGGCAAGGCCAGGCGCCGGTTGGCGCGGATCGCGCCGTGGCAGGCCATGGTGCCGAGCAGTTCGTTCAGGTGAGCCTGAATCCGGTCGCTGGTGCCGTATTCCATCAGGTCTGCTAGCACGTCACTGACCAACCGATTGGCCTCGGCCTGCTTAAGCAGTGCCGGGATCTGGCGAATGGCCAGGGTTTCCGGGCCTAGGCGCTGGAGCTCGAAGCCCAGGCGCTGGAACCAGGCGACGTGCTCTTCGGCGCAGTCCGCTTCACGTTGGCTCAGGGCCAAGGATTCGGGCACCAGCAGCGGCTGGCCACTGAGACCCTCGCTGGCCATGGCGACTTTCAAACGCTCGTACATGATCCGCTCGTGAGCCGCGTGCATATCCACCAGCACCAGGCCCTGGGCGTTTTCCGCGAGGATATAGATGCCCTTGAGCTGCGCCAGGGCATAACCCAATGGCGGAACATCGCCCTGCCCCTCGGGCAACGCCACGGCGCCGGCCCCAGGCAGTGGCGCGAAGAACTCACGGTACGCCGCCTGGGCTTCTGCGGCCGGCACAGCGGACGTTGGCCGCGGGGTGTATTGATACTGATAACCCGCCCCCGCGCCGGAGCCCGGCGCATGAACGTTCGGTTGCCCCTGGGGCTGCTCCAGCAAGGCATTGGCCGCCAGGCGCATTTCGCCCTGGGGGCCGAACTCGCCGGCGTCGATGCCGGTCGGGCGAACCATACCCGCGACCGCCGCAGGCGCGGCGAGCTGGTCCTCGGGGCGCACATCACCCAAGGCACGGTGCAAGGTACCATATAGAAAGTCGTGAACCATGCGCCCATCACGAAAACGCACTTCGTGTTTGGTCGGGTGCACGTTGACGTCAACCACCGCCGGATCGACCTCGAAAAACAGCACGAAGGTCGGATGACGGCCGTTGAACAGCACGTCGCGGTACGCCTGGCGCACCGCGTGGGCCACCAGTTTGTCGCGCACTGCGCGGCCGTTCACATAGAAGTACTGCAAGTCAGCCTGGCTACGGGAGAACGTCGGCAAGCCGACCCAGCCCCACAAATGCAGGCCATTGCGCTCAACTTCAATCGGCAGTGCCTGCTCCAGGAAGCCCGCCCCGCACACCGCGGCCACGCGCCGGGCACGCGCCGCGTCATCGTGGGCTTCGTGCAGGCTGAGGATGGTCTTGCCGTTATGGCGCAGGTGGAAGGCCACGTCGAAACGGGCCAGGGCCAGGCGCTTAATAACTTCTTGCAGGTGATCGAATTCGGTTTTTTCGGTTTTGAGGAATTTGCGCCGCGCCGGGGTGTTGAAGAACAGGTCGCGCACTTCCACCGACGTGCCCACCGGATGGGCCGCAGGCTGGACCCGGGGCGCCATGTCGCGGCCCTCGGTTTCCACCTGCCAGGCCTGCTCGGCCTCACGGGTGCGCGAGGTGAGGGTCAGGCGCGCCACCGAGCTGATGGACGCCAGGGCCTCGCCGCGAAACCCCAGGCTCATTACTTGTTCCAGGTCTTCCAGGTTACGGATCTTGCTGGTGGCGTGGCGCGCCAGGGCCAGGGGCAAATCGTCGGAGGAGATGCCACTGCCATCGTCACGCACCCGCAGCAGCTTGACGCCGCCCTGTTCCACATCCACGTCGATACGCCGCGCGCCGGAGTCGATGCTGTTTTCCAGCAACTCCTTGATGACCGACGCCGGGCGCTCGACCACTTCGCCCGCGGCGATCTGGTTCGCCAGCCTTGGGCTGAGCAGTTCGATGCGAGCGCTGTTGTTCACGATGTCGTTCATTCCTTGACCGCCAGTTCCGTGCTCGGAATGTTGAGGGTCTGGCCGATTTTCAGCTCATCGGTCTTGAGATTGTTGGCGCTGCGCAAGGCACCCGCC
This sequence comes from Pseudomonas sp. MF08875, assembly GCF_059862525.1. Classification (NCBI taxonomy): domain Bacteria; kingdom Pseudomonadati; phylum Pseudomonadota; class Gammaproteobacteria; order Pseudomonadales; family Pseudomonadaceae; genus Pseudomonas; species Pseudomonas sp. MF08875. Next base: position 132,574 of record NZ_JCBCUW010000005.1, on the reverse strand, counting down.
GACACCTGGTAGCGCACAGCAATCATCGCCAACGTTTCGCCTGGGCTGACCCGGTGATCCCGCGGCCCCTGCGCAATCTTGCCGGCGTCACGCAGCCAGGCGATGTAGGTGCCCGGCGGCGGGTTCTGCTGGAAGAACTGGCGCACGCCGCTGCTGATGGAGCGGGCCAGCGCCTGCTGGTGGCTGGCAGCAGCCAGTTTCGAGGCTTCGTTGGCGTTGGAGATGAACCCGGTTTCGACGAGGATCGACGGAATATCTGGGGATTTGAGCACCATGAACCCGGCCTGCTCCACCCGCTGCTTGTGCAGCGGCGTGACACGGCCGATGTTGCTCAGCACTTTCTGGCCCACGTTCAGGCTGGAGGTCAGGGACGCGGTCATCGACAGGTCGAGCAGCACCCCGGCAAGCATGCGGTCCTTGTCGTCGAGACTGACGTTACCGGCCCCGCCGATCAGGTCAGAACGGTTTTCACTGTCGGCCAGCCAGCGTGCGGTCTCGGAGGTGGCGCCGCGATCGGACAGCGCGAACACCGAGGCGCCGAACGCCGCTTTGGAGGGGGCCGCGTCGGCGTGGATCGAGACAAACAGGTCGGCGCCCTTCTTGCGGGCGATTTCGGTACGCCCACGCAACGGGATGAAGTAGTCGCCAGTGCGGGTCAGCTCGGCGCGAAAGCCCTTGATTCCGTTGACCTGGCGTTGCAATTCCTTGGCGATGGCCAGCACCACGTCTTTTTCCCGCTGGCCGCGCGAGCCGGAGGCACCCGGATCTTCGCCGCCGTGGCCGGCGTCGATGACCACAATGATGTCGCGCTTTCCGGCCGGCGCTGGCGGCAGATTGATAGCAGGCTTGGGTGCGGTCACCGGCACGGCCGGCACCGTGGCCACGCTGGGGGTCGGTGTAGGCGGCGAAGCGGCGTCGGACGGGTTGTCGAACAAGTCGACCACCAGGCGATTACCGTATTGGGCGTTGGGCGCCAGCACGAAGCTTTTCGGTGTGACGGCTTGCTTGAGGTCAATCACCACCCGCAGGTCGCTCGGCGTGCGCTGGGCCGAACGCATGGCGGTGATGGGGGTGTTGGCGGTGGAGACGTTCAGCGGCGCGCCTAGTGTTGCGCCGTTGATGTCGATCACCAGGCGATCCGGGGCACTGAGCGTGAAAACGCTGTGCTGCACTGGGCCGGACAGGTCAAACACCAGTCGCGTGTTATCCGGTGCGCGCCACAGGCGCACACTGCGCACCTGCGAAGCGGCCAGAGCATTGACAGTCATTGCCGCAAGCAACACCCCTACGACAGTAACCAACGCGCGAAAGCGCATACCTAACCCCATTATTTATTTGAATTTCAATGCCAAGGCTGCGCACCACGACTCACCGCGCGCACCTTGGGACAACACATGCAGCGAACGCCCGGCGTTATGCGGCCTAATGGTAATGGTCAGGTCGGGCTTTGGCAAAAAGCCTGCACCCTTTTCGGGCCATTCGATCAGGCACAGCGCGTCATCGTCGAAATAATCGCGAATCCCCAAAAACTCCAGTTCTTCTGGGTCAACCAACCGATACAGGTCGAAGTGGAAGGCGCGGACGCCCCCGATCTCGTAGGGCTCGACCAAAGTGAAGGTAGGACTTTTTACCGCGCCGACGTGTCCCAGCCCGCGAATAATGCCCCGCGACAGGGTGGTTTTACCCGCACCCAGGTCACCATCGAGAAAAATCAGACCATGGCCTTGGGTGATTCGGGCAAGCACGCCGCCCAAATCCGTCATAGCCTGTTCATCCGCCATAAACAGCGTTACTTCACGCACGGCGATTGCTCCTCCAATAACTGACGAATGGCTGGAATCAGGTCGCTGGCCGCCAGGCCTCGACCCAATCGGCCTTGTTGTTCACCGGCGCAGGCATGCAGCCACACGGCCAGGCACGCCGCGTCGAACGCGCTCAAGCCCTGGGCCAGCAAGGCGCCGATCAACCCGGCCAGCACATCCCCCAGGCCCGCGCTGGCCATGGCCGGATGCCCCCGGTCGCAACGGGAAACCCGCCCATCCGGGCTCGCGATCAAACTGCCAGCCCCCTTGAGCACCACCACCGCGGCGTATTTGGCGCTCAACGCGCGCGCCACCTTAGTACGGTCTGCCTGAACCTCGGCTGTCGATACGCCCAGCAAGCGCGCCGCCTCCCCCGGATGGGGCGTGAGCACGCAGCCTGCGGGCAGGTTGATGCCGCCGTCGGCCAGCAGGTTGAGGGCATCGGCGTCCCACACCTGGGGCAGCGCGGTGTTGGCGGCAGCCGATAGCAGGCTGCGGCTCCAGGCCGACTGCCCCAACCCGGGGCCGACCACCAACACCGAGGCCTGGGCCAGCAAGCCCATCAACTGATTGGCCGAGGCAATACCCCGCGCCATGGCTTCCGGCAACCGCGCCAGGGCCGCCGGCACGTGCTCGCTGCGGGTGGCCAGCGACACCCGCCCCGCGCCGCTGCGCAAGGCGCTTTCGGCGCTGAGCAGAATGGCGCCGGCAAAACCGCGATCACCACCTATCAGTAAAACATGGCCGAACTGGCCTTTATGGGCACTCGCCCCGCGAGGTAAAAGGCCCGGCAGATGGCCGGGCGCGAGGTGTTGTACGTCGGGCAATGGTTGATTTGTCTGCGGCATGCGTCTTCGGGCTCCGATGTCTGGCAGAATTATACGCACCTCAGCCCCGGTTTCTCTCGTCTCATGCCTGTCACCTCCCCCGACCTCCCCGCCCTGGCCCAAACGATCAAGGCGCTGGGCCGTGAACTGGGCTTTCAACAAGTCGGCATCAGCGGCCTGGACCTGGGCGAACACGAACAGCACCTGCAACGCTGGCTCGATGCCGGCTACCACGGCGAAATGGATTACATGGGCGCCCACGGCAGCAAGCGCTCGCACCCCGAAGAGCTGGTGCCCGGCACGCTGCGGGTGGTTTCTCTGCGCATGGACTACCTGCCTGGCGACACCCAAATGGCCCAACGCCTGGCCCAACCGGAAAAAGCCTACGTTTCCCGTTATGCCCTGGGCCGCGATTACCACAAGCTGATCCGCAAACGCGTACAGCAACTGGCCGAGCGCATCCAGGCACTGATCGGCCCCTTTGGCTACCGCGCTTTCGTCGATAGCGCCCCGGTGCTGGAAAAAGCCCTGGCCGAGCAGGCTGGGCTGGGCTGGATCGGCAAAAACACCCTGGTGCTCAACCGCAAGGCCGGCAGCTACTTCTTCCTCAGCGAACTGTTCGTCGACTTGCCACTGCCCGTGGACCCGCCCCACGCCAGCGAACACTGCGGGCGCTGCACCGCGTGCCTGGACATCTGCCCCACCAACGCCTTCGTCGGGCCTTATGTGCTGGATGCGCGGCGCTGTATTTCCTACCTGACCATCGAACTCAAGAGCGCCATCCCAGAAGACCTGCGGCCGCTGATTGGCAACCGGGTGTTCGGCTGCGACGACTGCCAAATCGTCTGCCCCTGGAACCGCTTCGCCCGCCCGTCGGGCGAAAGCGACTTCAAGCCCCGGCACAATCTGGATAACGCCGAATTGGCGCAATTATTCCTCTGGGACGAAGCGCAATTTCTCAGCAGCACCGAAGGCTCGCCGCTGCGCCGTGCCGGCTATGAGCGCTGGCTGCGCAACCTGGCGGTGGGCCTGGGCAATGCACCCTCGACCATCCCTGTGCTGGAGGCCTTGAAGGCGCGGGCGGACTATCCGTCGGAGCTGGTGCGCGAGCACGTGGCGTGGGCACTCAAGCAGCATGCGACGCGGGATCAGTGCTCGTCGTTGTAGACGAACTTGGGCATTTCCCAGTGAAAGCGGATCGCCAGCAGGCGTAACAGGAAGCCGCCAAACAGAGTGATAAGGATGGCTTGCTCGCCCGGCAGGTTCAGCCACAGGCAGAACATGTAGCACCAGGCTGCGGCGAAGGAGACGCTGGCGTAAAGCTCGCGACGGAAGATTAGCGGGATGTCGTTGCAGAAAATATCCCGCAGGATGCCGCCGAAAACGCCGGTAATGACCCCGCTGACGGATGCCACCAACATGCCGTGGCCCATTTCCAGGGAGGTCATGCAGCCGATCAGGGTAAACGCCACCAGGCCCACGGCGTCGAGCACCAAAAACAGCGAGCGCAGATGGCGCATCCAACGCGCGGTAAACACCGTGAACATCGCCGCCACCGTGGTCAGCACCAAGTATTCCGGGTGCTTGACCCACGTCAGCGGGTAGTGGCCCAGCAGCACGTCACGCACCGAACCGCCCCCCAGCGCCGTCACACAGGCGATCAGCACCACGCCAAACCAATCCATGCCACGGCGCCCCGCAGAGAGTGCGCCGGTCATGGCTTCAGCGGTAATGGCAATCAAATAGAGCATCAACAGCATGATGGCGGTCCTGACAGGAAGGCGCGCAGTCTAGCCATTATGTGATGGCACCAAAAGAGGGCGGTGCCAGGAAAACCGTGGGGCGGCTCCCACAGGTTCGCAGATGCCCTGTAGGAGCGGGCTTGCCCGAGATGGGGCCTTCAGCCCCTCTACACAATCAAAACTTGATGAAGTGCTTGCGGTAATGCTGCAACTCGCCAATGGACTCGCGGATGTCGTCCAGGGCCAGGTGGGTGCTGCCTTTGTGGAAGCTGTCCTTGACCTCAGGCGCCCAGCGCGCGGCCAACTCCTTGAGGGTGGAGACGTCCAGGTTGCGGTAGTGGAAGTAGCTTTCCAGCGCTTTCATGTGGGTATAGAGGAAGCGCCGGTCCTGACAGATGCTATTGCCGCAGATCGGCGATTTGCCCTTGGGCACCCACTGCTCCAGGAAAGCGATGGTCTGCGCTTCGGCCTCGGCCATGCTGATGCGGCTGTCGCGCACGCGCTGGGTCAGGCCCGAGCCGCCGTGCTGGCGTGTATTCCACTCGTCCATACCGGCGAGGATTGCGTCGCTGTGGTGGATTGCGATCACCGGGCCTTCGGCCAGGGTGTTGAGGTCGCTGTCGGTGACGATGGTCGCCATCTCGATGATGACGTCGGTGTCGGGGTTCAACCCGGTCATTTCCAGGTCGATCCAAATCAGATTCTGTGGGTTTTGCATGGGTTGGCTCCTCCGGTAGTCGCGCAGTTTAGCCTAGGGGATAGCGCGAGCGTGCTAAACTCGCGGCCGTTTTACCTCTTCGCTGCATTCTCAACACGGAACACCCATGGCCAAACGCCAACTCAATCGTCGTCAAAACTGGCGCATCGAAAAAATCCAGGGCGAGCGCGCTGCCCGCGCCGCAAAACGCGAGTCCTCGGCGGTGCAAGCCCTGGAGGGCGGCGACCTGGGCCCCGAACAAACGGGCCTGGTGATCGCTCACTTCGGCGTGCAGGTCGAGGTCGAGGCCCGCGAAGGCGAGTCGGCCGGCCAGGTGTTCCGCTGCCACTTGCGGGCCAACCTGCCGGCGCTGGTGACCGGCGATCAGGTTGTATGGCGAGCCGGCAACCAGGGCATCGGCGTGATCGTGGCGCAACTGCCGCGCAACACCGAACTGTGCCGCCCCGACAGCCGCGGCCAGCTCAAGCCTGTGGCGGCCAACGTCGACATGATCGTGATCGTCTTCGCGCCGCTGCCCGAGCCCCACGCCAACCTGATCGACCGCTACCTGGTAGCGGCCGAGCACGCGGGCATCCGGCCGTTGCTACTGCTCAACAAATTCGACCTGATCGACGAGCAGAACGCCCCAGCGCTCAATGCCCTGTTGGCCGTCTACCGCACCCTGGGCTACCCGGTGCTAGAAGTGTCAGCGCACCACGGCAACGGCATGGAGCAACTGCAACAACAGCTGGACGGGCGCATCAGCGTGTTCGTCGGCCAGTCGGGCGTGGGCAAGTCGTCCCTGGTCAACAGCCTGTTGCCGGAAGTGGAAACCCGCGTCGGCCCACTGTCGGAGCTGTCCGGCCAGGGTACCCACACCACCACCACCGCGCGCCTGTTCCACTTTCCTGGCGGCGGCGAGCTGATCGACTCCCCGGGCATCCGTGAATTTGGCCTGGGCCACGTCAGCCGCGCCGATGTGGAGGCCGGGTTCATCGAGTTCAACGACTTGATCGGCACCTGCCGCTTCCGCGACTGCAAGCACGACCGCGAACCCGGTTGCGCCCTGCTCAAGGCGCTGGAAGATGGCCGCGTGCAGCAGCAGCGGATGAACAGCTACCGCTCGATCATCGCCAGCCTGCCCGAAAGCAGTTACTAGGCCAGCGGCGCACTAAAAAGCCCCCGCGACAGTGAATGTCGCGGGGGCTTTTTTTGTCGCGGTGGTTACTGCGCCGCCGGCGCCTTGGCGCCGCCATCCTCGAAGATGTTGAGCTTCTCGCGCAGCTCGTGGGGCGGCAGCGGCACCTTGTCGGCCGGCAAGGCGTTCGGGTCGGCCGGCACTTCGCCCGGCGCGCCCTCGCCCTGGGTCGGCGTAGTCGGCTCGGCGGGTTGCTGCTCGCCTTCGATGGCTCGCTGGGCCTTGCGAGTCATCACCACGATGTCGATGCGACGGTTGACCGGGTTGAACGGCTTGGCCCGGTCAAACAACGCCGAGGAGGCAAAGCCCACCACCCGCGCCACTTGTGGATCGGGGTAACCACCGGCAACCAAGGCCCGGCGTGCCGCGTTGGCGCGGTTGGCCGACAGCTCCCAGTTGCCGAACTCGCCGGCACCCGAATAAGGCGTGGCGTCGGTATGGCCGCTGATGCTGATCTTGTTCGGCACCGCTTTGATGGTGTCGGCCATGGCCAGCAGGATGTCCTCGAAATACGGCTTGAGGCGTGCACTGCCGGAGTCGAACATCGGCCGGTTCTCGGCGTCCATGATCTGGATGCGCAAACCGTCCGGCGTGATCTCGAAGAGGATCTGGTCCTTGAACTTTTGCAGTTGCGGGTTTTCATCGACCTTGTTCTGCAACTCTTGCAGCAGCAGCTCTAGGCGCTCCTGCTCGACCTGCTCGGCCATGCCTTCGACCTGGTCGGTATCGACCGTGACCTTGTCCGGTTGCGGCTGGGACTTGACCTCGGGGTTGAGGGTAGTGTCCGGCGCCAGCTCCGGCGAGCCGCCCAGGTCGATGATGTAGGGCGTACCGCTTTCGGAAAAACCGATGGGGTCTTTGAAGTAACCGGCGATGGCGATCTTCTGTTCCGGCGTGGCGGTGGACAGCAGCCACAACACCAGGAAGAACGCCATCATCGCTGTCGCGAAGTCGGCGAAGGCGATTTTCCAGGCGCCCCCGTGGTGTCCGGCAGCGAAGCGCTTGACGCGCTTGATGATAATCGGCTGGTTGTTTTCCATGGCTTAGCGACCGCGAACCGCTTGTTCCAGCTCCGAGAAGCTCGGGCGATGCAGCGGGTAAAGCACCTTGCGCCCGAATTCCACCGCCAGGGACGGCGGCATGCCGGAAGCCGAAGCCACCAGGGAAGCCTTGATGGCTTCGTAGACGTTCAGTTCTTCCTTGGCGTCGTGGGCCAGGGACGTGGCCAGCGGGCCGAAGAAGCCGTAGGCCGCGAGAATACCGAAGAACGTACCCACCAGCGCCGCACCGACGTGCATGCCGATGGCCGCCTGGTCACCCTCGCCCAGCGACGCCATGGTCACCACGATACCCAGTACCGCCGCGACGATACCGAAGCCCGGCATGCCGTCGGCGATGCCGGTCACCGCATGGGAAGGATGCTCCAGCTCTTCTTTCATGCTGAACAGCTCCATGTCGAACAAGCCTTCGAGCTCGTGCGGGGCCATGTTGCCCGAGGACATGATGCGCAGGTAGTCGCAGACGTAGGCCGTCATGCGGTCGTCCTTGAGCACGGTGGGGTATTTGGCAAAGATCGGGCTGGCGGCGGCGTCTTCGATATCCGCCTCGATGGCCATCATGCCTTCGCGGCGGCTCTTGTTGAGGATCTCGTAGATCAGGCCCAGCACTTCAAGATAAAAAGCGTGGCTGAAACGCGAGCCAAACATGCCAAGGGACTTTTTAATGACATGCATCGTCATATGCCCAGGGTTTGCCTGCAAGAATGCACCGAAAGCCGCGCCCCCGATAATCAACACCTCGAAAGGTTGGATCAGGGCGGCGATCTTGCCGTGGGAAAGCACGTATCCGCCGAGCACGCTCGCGAACACGACGATGATGCCGATAATTTTAGCCATAGTAGGGAAGTACTTATTGAGTCGGGTTCAAGGTCATATTCGGAAGTTAATGAATCTCTTCTTCTGCTTATCGGCAAAACTGCGCCAGACTATAGCCAGTTCAGGCGAAAAGCCAATTTGGCCCGTTGCGGGCGCACTGCCAGTCAATAGTGATCGCGATCAACCATGACTAATGAAACGACAGTCCCAACTTCACGCCCCCACACGCTTGAAGGCTGGGTAAAGTTGCTCGATGCCGTGCGCCTGCCGGTGCCGCAGGCGAGCCATGACCGTGTGTGCAAGGCCATCGCCGACAGCCGCAGCTCCATGCGTGATATCGCCGAGCTGATGCAAGACAGCCCAGCCCTGGCTCTGAGCGTGATCCGCGAGGCCAACCAGCACACCCACGGCAGCATGACCGAGACTGCGGAAAACCTTGAAGTGGCCCTTAATCGCCTGGGCCTCAAGCGCACCGAGCAACTGCTGGCCCACCTCCCCGCCCGCCCTGAAAGCGAAATCCCCATCGCGCTGCGCCAGTTGCAGCTCATCAGCCAGCACGCCACCCAGCAGGCCAACGGCCTGTTCGGCAGTCGCCTGGCGCGGCTGTGGCAAGACATCCATTGGGGCAGCCTGCTGTTCCTGTCGCCGCTGTGGCCATTGGCGCTGACCTACCCGCAACTGCTCGATGAGTGGGAATTGCGGGTGATCCGCCGCGGGCAATCGGCCCACAAGGTGGAAAAGGAACTGTTCGGCGTGCGCCTGCTGGTGCTGTGCCAGGCCCTGGTGGACCTGTGGCGGCTGCCGATCTGGGTGCAGCAGGGTTATCGCCTGCTGCTGAACGAACAGCGTTTGCTGGTCCAGGTCCTGCACATCGCCCGTGGCGCGGACAACCCGCTGCACCAGCAGCAACTGCTCGATGCCGACCCGGCGCTACGCCGCTGGCTCAACCAACCGGCCAACACCGTGCTGCTGGCCAATGGCATTGCCCTGGCGGCGCAACAATCCTGGTCCTGCCCACACCTGCTGCGCTGGCAATTCCTCACCAGCCTTTACCTGCAAACACCCATGGACGAGTTGCAGCAGCACATACACCAGCAAGCCGTGCGCAGCGCCCAGCACCACGCCATGGCAGACCTGTGGCACCCGGCCATTTCCCTGATCTGGCCCTGGGGCGCCGAGCACCTGCACCCCGGCCAATTACCGGCGCCGGCACCCACCGCTGAAGATCTGGCGCTGTGGCGCAAGCTCTGCGGGCAACTGCTGGCCGAGCCCAGTGTGTTCACCAACGCCATGCACCTGACCACATTCGCCCGCGACGCCCTGGTGGCGTGCGGCATGCACCGGGTGATGATCCTGATGACCGACCGCAACCAAAGTGTGCTGCGCGCCCATCAGACCGCCGGCCTGCCCAAGGGCATGGCCACCTTGAGCCTGCAAGTGAACCAGAGCACTGTGCTGCAACGCCTGCTCAGCCAACCGGCGCAGGTGCGCCTGAGCCCGGCCAACAACGCCCAGTTCTCCGCCCACCTGCCCGCCAGCCTGCGCGCGCCCTTCGATGGCAATCATTTGCTGCTGCGCTCGCTGTCCAACAACGGCCGGGTGGTGATGGTGGTCATGGCGGATCAGGGCGGTGGGCCGTTCTCGGAAATCACCGTGCAAGCCTTCGGCAAAACCGCGCAGTGCATCGAAAAAGCCCTGCACAGCTTTACCGCCCACGGCTAAGCGCTACAATCGCTCCCTTTGTGCTCTGGAGACGCAGATGTCCGACTTCTCTGGCTTGACGCTGGTCATTGAGCCCAGCGACCTGCTCGCGCGCCTCGATGCCCGCGACCTGATCCTGGTAGACCTCACCAGCGCCGCCCGCTACGCCACCGGGCATATTCCCGGCGCCCGCTTCGTCGACCCCAAGCGCACCCAACTGGGCCAGCCGCCAGCGCCGGGGCTGCTGCCCAGCCAGGTAGCCCTGGAAAACCTGTTCGGCGAACTGGGGCACCACCCCGACGCCACCTACGTGGTTTATGACGACGAGGGCGGCGGTTGGGCCGGGCGCTTTATCTGGCTGCTCGATGTCATTGGCCACGCCCGTTACCACTACCTCGACGGTGGCCTGCCGGCGTGGCTGGCCGAAGGCCTGCCGGTTTCGACCGAAACCCCTGCGCCAGCCGCCGGCCCGGTGGCGCTGCCCCTGCACGACGAACCCACCGCAACCCGCGAATACCTGCAAAGCCGCATCGGCGCCGCCGACCTGGCGATCTGGGACGCCCGCAGCCCGCAGGAATACAGCGGCGAAAAAGTCCTCGCCGCCAAGGCCGGGCACATCCCCGGCGCTGTGAACTTCGAGTGGACCGCCGCCATGGACCCGGCGCGCCACCTGCGCATGCGTACTGACCTGGCGCCAACCCTCCAAGGCCTGGGCATCACCCCGGACAAAGAAATCATCACCCACTGCCAGACGCATCACCGCTCCGGCTTCACCTACCTGGTGGCCAAGGCGCTGGGTTACCCGCGCGTCAAAGGCTATGCCGGCTCCTGGGGCGAATGGGGCAACCACCCCGACACCCCTGTCGAGATTTAAGGTTTTTTAAGGACCCCCAATGAAAAAGCGTTTGTTTATCCTCAGCCAGTACCTGCTGCCCCACCACTTGCTCTCGCGCCTGGCCGGCTGCATCGCCGAATGCCGCGTGCGCTGGTTCAAAAACGCCTTCACCGCGTGGTTCGCCAAACGCTATGAGGTGGACATGTCCCAGGCCTTGGTCGAAGACCTGACTGCCTACGAGCACTTCAACGCGTTCTTCACCCGCGCCCTCAAAGAAGGCGCACGCCCGCTGGACGAAACCCCAGGGGCGATTCTCAGCCCGGCCGACGGCGCCGTCAGCCAACTGGGCCCGATCGAGCACGGCCGCGTGTTCCAGGCCAAGGGCCACAGTTTCAGCGTGCTGGAATTGCTCGGCGGTGATGCCGCGACAGCAGCACCGTTCATGGGCGGCGATTTCGCCACCATTTACCTGTCGCCCAAGGACTACCACCGCGTGCACATGCCGCTGGCCGGCACCCTGCGGGAAATGGTGTATATCCCTGGGCGGATTTTCTCGGTCAACCAGACCACCGCCGAAAACGTGCCGGAGCTGTTTGCCCGCAACGAGCGCGTGGCCTGCATTTTCGACACCGAACGCGGCCCGATGGCCGTGGTGCTGGTGGGCGCGATGATCGTCGCCTCCATCGAAACCGTGTGGGCCGGGCTGGTCACGCCGCCCAAACGCGAGCTGAAGACCTTTCGCTACGACGAAGCTGCCCGCGGCCCGATCCACCTGGAAAAAGGCGCCGAGCTGGGTCGTTTCAAACTGGGCTCGACCGCCGTCGTGCTGTTTGGCCCGGATCAGGTGAAGTGGGTCGAAGCGTTGGCGGCGGGTTCGCCGGTGGTGATGGGCCAGGGTCTGGCATTGCCCAAGGCGTGATCTAAAAACACCGCAAAAGCAGTGTGGAAGCGGGCTTGCCCGCGATAGCGAACGGTCAGAAGCCTGTAGATCGACTGTGCTGCCGCCCTCGCGGGCGCGCCCGCTTCCACCTTATGAGAAGGGTTGTTCAGCCAGCCTTAAAGCTGCCCATCCCGGTCCCGAAAGCCCAGCAGATACAGCACGCCATCAAGCCCCAGCGTCGAAATGGCCTGCTTGGCAGACTGCTTGACCAGCGGCTTGGCGCGAAACGCCACGCCCAGCCCCGCAATCGCCAGCATCGGCAAGTCGTTGGCGCCGTCGCCGACCGCAATGGTCTGCTCCAGACGCAAGCCTTCCTTGTGCGCCAATTCGCGCAGCAAATCCGCCTTGCGTTGCGCGTCGACAATCGGCTCCACCGCCACGCCTGTGACCTTGCCGTCCACCACTTCCAGCTCGTTGGCGAACACATAGTCAATGCCGAGCTTGGCTTGCAGTTGCTTGGCGAAGTAGGTGAAGCCACCCGACAGGATCGCGGTCTTGTAGCCCAGGCGCTTGAGTTCGGCGAACAGGGTTTCGGCGCCCTCGGTCAGGCGCAGGGAGGCACCGATGGAGTCCAGCACGCTAACGTCCAGGCCCTTGAGCAGCGCGAGGCGTTCCTTGAAGCTGGCGCGAAAATCCAACTCGCCGGCCATCGCCCGCTCGGTGATGGCCGACACCTGCTCGCCCACGCCCGCGGCCTTGGCCAGTTCGTCGATGACTTCGGCCTCGATCAGGGTCGAGTCCATGTCGAACACCGCCAGGCGCCGGTTACGGCGGAACAGCGAGTCTTCCTGGAAGGCGATATCAACGTTCAGTTCCTGGGCCACGCTGAGGAACTCGGCGCGCAAGGCCTGGGGGTCGCCCGGCTCGCCGCGCACGGAAAACTCGATGCAGCCCTTGCCCTGGTCGGCCGGGGTGTCCAGCGGCATGCGCCCGGACAAGCGATCGATATGGTCGATATTCAAACCGTATTCGGCGGTGATCGAGCTCACGCGCTGCAATTGCTCGGCGGTGACCTTGCGGGTCAGCAGGGTGACGATATGGCGCTTCTTGCCCTGGCCCGCCACCCAATGCTGGTAATCGGCCTCGGACACGGGTGTGAAACGCACCTGCTGATCCAGCTTGTAGGCGGTGAAGAGGATGTCCTTGAGCACCGACGAACCCTGCTCGGTGCTGGGGATCTCGACCAGGATGCCGAACGACAGGGTGTCGTGGATCACTGCCTGGCCGATGTCGAGAATGTTCACACCACCCTGGGCCAGAACACCGGTAATGGCCGCCGTCAGACCGGGACGGTCGACGCCAGTGATGTTAATCAGGACAATTTCACGCAAGGCGCACCCCCGCAGGTGGAAAAAAACCGCATTCTACCCACTTTCAGTGACCATCGGGCATAGCCAGCGCTTTGCCGGTATGTGGCCTGTCGCTATACTGCGCGTCAACTTCACGGACAAGAGCCGAGCTCAGTGAACCGGCCTACGCCAGTCAAAACCGATAACTTCTTTCTGCTGATCTTCCGGGCACTGCGCCATCGCCGTGTACCGATCGCATTACGCATCGCCAGCCATAACGTGATCCTGGTCGCCCTGGCCCTGGTGATTTACGCCTGTGTGATGGGTTTGCAGTTCAAGCAGGCCATGCACGAGCAGGCTGACGCCCTGGGCCAGAGCCTGACCACCCAGACCGCGACCTCCGCCACCGAGTTGCTGGTGTCCAACGACATCCTTAGCCTCAACGTGCTGCTCAATAACCTGACCAAAAATCCGCTGGTGGCCCACGCCGCCATCTATAGCGTGGACAACCGCATTCTCGCCGAAGCCGGCCAACGCCCGAAAAACAGCCTGCTGGGCGAAGTCGAAGGCCTGTACCAAACCAAGATCACTTTCCAGGACGTGACCGCCGGGCACCTGCGCATCAGCCTGGACATGGACCAGTTCCAGCAACCAATGACCATCAGCCTGCAAAGCATGGGCATCCTCAGTGCCATTTTGCTGGCGTTGGCCCTGGCCTTGAGCTTGCGCCTGGGGCGGCATATCTCCACGCCGCTGATGCAATTGCGCGTGTGGCTGCGCGACATCGACGAACACACCCCGGCCACCCAGCGCCAGGACGAAATCGGCGACCTCGCCCGCCAGTTGCACACCAGTTTCGCCCCGCAGCGGGTCGAGCCTGAACCCCAGGCCGAAGCCGACGACAACGACGATGACGAACCTGAGTTTGAAGTGCGCAACCTGCGCGACCCCAGTTTCGACGAAAGCGCCCCGCTGCCGAGCCTGAAAGCCGCGCCCCGGCATGTGCTCAACGCCGAAGAAGACCTGCCGGGCGAAGAAGACCCCTTCGCCGACCTGCGTGACGACACCGCCGTGGCCAAGCTACAACCCCGGCCGGTCGTACCAGCCGTGCCCCAGCACAGCGCCGTACTGGCGGTGCAATTGGGCGCCCAGGATCAATTGCGGCGCCTGCCCCGCGCTCGCCTCACGGAACTCCTGGATCGCTACCGTGACTGCCTCGACCAGGCTGCCTCGCTGTACCAGAGCGAACTGCACACCCTCAACGACGGCAGCACCCTGATGCTGTTCCACAGCGAAGACAGCGGCGAAGACTACCTGACCAACGCCATCTGCTGCGGTGAACTGCTGCGGGCCCTGGGCCATCAGTTGCAGATCGAAGTGGCGGACAGCGGCATCACCTTGCAACTGCAACTGGGCCTGACTCTGGGCGATGAACTGTTCGGCCTGAGCCAGATCGACCTGCTGCTGACCGAGAGCGCCCAGGATGCCTTGGCCTTGTCCCAACACAGCCGCAACCTGCTGCTGGTGGAGCGCAAGATCAGCGACGACAACCTGATTCGCCAACGCGCGCGCATCCGCCCCATCGCCAGCCCCGAAGGCGCCTGCTGCGTCGAACGCCTGATGGAGCCCTACCCGTCGATGTTGGAACGGCAACTGGCGCGGATGCACGAAACCCGCGCCTGAGGGTACTACCCCGGTGGGAGCGAGCGTGCTTGCGGTGGTGTCAGTTGAGCTACATCAAGGTCGCCTGACCCACCGCCATCGCGGGCACGCCCGCTCTTACAGGAAGGCACTCCAAGCCTGTCCTTACAGCCTATAAATGCCGCCCAATAAAAAGGCCCGCTCAGTCAGCGGGCCTTTTTTGTCTGCGCTCGGCTCAGAACCTGAACACTTCCATGTCGGTACGGATCGGCGCAGCCATCGGGATTTTCGGTTGCTTGTCCTGGGCCGCAGGTTTGGCCGGGGCCGGGGCCTGGCGGCGCGGAGCTTCGACGATGGGCGGCTGATTGGCCAGGGGCTTGAGGGCCACCGACAACTGCTGCGCCAAGCGTTGCAGCAACACACCCTGGGCCTGGACCTGGGCCGCAGTGCTGCCAGCGTGGACTTCCTGCAGGTGGATGATGCGGTTGTCGCGCACCTGGCCACGGCGGTCGATCAGGCGCCATTGGGCGTCCAGCACCGCCGGTTGCGACACGCCCGAATCCAGGCGCGTGATCGACAGCAGCACTTGCACGTCTGGGGTGAAGCCCTGGCTCGCCGGGGCCAGCACTACGCGCTGGCTGTCCAGGTGCCCGGCCACTTGGCGCAGCAGCAACTGATCGATATCCGAAGACAGGCTGCCTGCCCATCGACCATCGGTGGCCGCTTGCAGGCTACCGTCGGGCTGGCGTTGCAGCAGGGTTTCGCGTTGCAGGTAGTCGGCCACCAGCACCGGACCAAGCAACACCGCCATGCCGCCGCTTTGCGCGGGCTGGGGCGGGGTGCCGCTGTCGAGCTGATACAGCGACACCGGTTGGTGCACGCTGCAACCCGCCAGGCCAAGAACGCCAGCGAGCAGCAAAATAAAAGGAAGGCGCAGAGCAGTCATCGTCCCATCCAGGTGGCGGCCACACGGCCGACCACAGTATCAATACTCAAAATCCTGAAGAACGCTCAGCCACGCTGGCGCTTGAAGGGCCATATCATCCGTGAATCTGCGCCATGACTCCAGCGCGAAAGCGTCGATCCACGGGTTAAATCGCAGATCGAACGCTCTGGGCAGCCGCTACGGCGCCGGGCGCCGCCCTCAGTTGGGCGTCTCGACCAACAGGGCATCGACCCGCTGGAAGCCGCGCGGCAGTTTGTTGCCGCGCCGTCCGCGCTCGCCCTTGTAGTGTTCCAGGTCATCGGCCTTGAGGGACAAGGTGCGCTTGCCGGCCTGCAGCACCAGGGTCGCGCCCTCGGGCAGCACGGCGATGTCGGTGACGTACTCCTCGCGGCTGGCCACGCGCTCGCCGGGGATGCCGATGATCTTGTTGCCCTTGCCTTTGCCCAGTTGCGGCAGGTCGCTGATTTTGAAGATCAACAAGCGCCCCTCGGTGGTCACCGAGGCCAGCCAGTTGTTCTCGCGGTCGCTCACCGGGCGCGGGGCGATCACCTTGGCGTTGTTGGGCAGGCTCAACAGCGCCTTGCCGGCCTTGTTCTTGGCTTGCAGGTCTTCGCCCTTGACCACGAAACCGTAACCGGCGTCGGAGGCGATCACATACAGCGCGTCATCTTCGGGCAGCAGCACGCACTCGAAATTCGCCCCCGGCGGCGGCGTCAGCCGCCCGGTCAACGGGTCGCCCTGGCCACGGGCCGACGGCAGCGTGTGGGCCGCCACCGAGTAGCTGCGCCCGGTGGAGTCGATAAACACCGCGAATTGGTTAGAACGCCCCGCCGCCGAGGTCTTGAAGCCATCGCCGGCCTTATAGGACAACCCGGTAGCATCGATTTCATGGCCCTTGGCCGAGCGCACCCAGCCTTTTTCCGAGAGCACGACGGTGATTTTTTCGTTGGGCAGCAGTTCGGTTTCGGTCAGGGCCTTGGCTTCGGCGCGCTCGACAATCGGCGAGCGGCGATCGTCGCCATAGGTTTCGGCGTCTTTGAGCAGCTCGGTGCGCACCAGTTTCTTGAGCTTGGCTTCGCTGCCCAGCAGGGCTTGCAGCTTGGCCTGTTCCTTGAGCAGTTCATCTTGCTCGGAGCGCAGCTTCATTTCTTCCAGGCGCGCCAACTGGCGCAAACGGGTGTCGAGGATGTAGTCGGCCTGGATTTCACTCAGGGCGAACCGCTCGATCAGGCTGGCCTTGGGGTGTTCCTCGGTACGGATGATGTGAATCACTTCGTCCAGGTTGAGGTAGGCGATCAGCAAGCCGTCCAACAGGTGCAGGCGCCGCTCCACCTTGTCGAGCCGGAATTGCAGACGTCGGCGCACGGTGTTGACGCGAAACTCCAGCCACTCCACCAGCAAAGCCCGCAGGTTTTTCAGTTGCGGCTTGCCGTCCAGGCCAATGATGTTGACGTTGACCCGGTAGCTGGACTCCAGCTCCGTGCTGGCGAACAGGTGCTGCATCAGCACTTCGTGATCGACCCGGTTATTGGTCGGGATAATCACGATACGGCAGGGGTTTTCGTGGTCGGACTCATCGCGCAGGTCAGCGACCTGGGGCAGTTTCGACGGTTTGGCCTGCATCAGCGCAGCGATCTGCTCCAGCACCTTGGCCCCGGAGACCTGATGCGGCAGCGCGGTGACGATGATGTCGCCGTCCTCGACGTGGTACACGGCGCGCATGCGCACCGAGCCCTTGCCGGTTTCGTACATTTTCAGCAGGTCGGCGCGCGGCGTGATGATTTCCGCTTCGGTCGGGTAGTCCGGCCCCTGGATGTGCTCGCAGAGCTGCGCGACCGTGGCCTTGGGCTCGTCCAGCAGGCGCACGCAGGCGCTGGCCACTTCCCGCAGGTTGTGGGGCGGCACGTCGGTGGCCATGCCGACCGCGATGCCGGTGGTGCCGTTGAGCAGGATGTTGGGCAGGCGCGCCGGAAGCACCAGGGGCTCGTCCAGGGTGCCGTCGAAGTTCGGGCCCCAGTCCGCGGTGCCCTGGCCCAGTTCGCTGAGCAGCACTTCGGAGTAGCGCGACAGGCGCGCCTCGGTGTAACGCATGGCTGCGAACGACTTGGGATCGTCCGGCGCACCCCAGTTGCCCTGGCCGTCCACCAGGGTGTAGCGGTAGCTGAACGGCTGGGCCATGAGCACCATGGCTTCGTAGCAGGCCGAGTCGCCGTGGGGGTGGAATTTACCGAGTACGTCACCGACGGTACGCGCCGACTTCTTGTGCTTGGAGTCAGCGTCCAGCCCCAGCTCACTCATGGCGTAGATAATGCGCCGCTGTACCGGTTTCAGACCGTCGCCGATATGTGGCAGGGCGCGGTCCATAATCACGTACATGGAGTAATTGAGGTAGGCATTTTCGGTGAAGTCAGCCAGTGACCGGCGCTCTACACCGTCCAGGCTGAGTTCAAGGGAGTCGCTCATGCGGGCCTCATCAGTTCGTTGTCTGGCGCAGCAGCATGGTGCCGCCGCGCTGGGTGAATTCAAGTTGCTTCAAAGCGCTCATGCCCAGCAGCACCTGCTCGCCGTCCAGGCCGGGCGCGATCAGGGCACGCACGTCGCGCAGGACGATATCGCCCAGTTGCAGGCGTTCCAGGCGTGTCCGATAACCCTGGCTGCGCCCGTTGGCGGTACTCAAGGTGACCGGCGCGCCCTTCTCCAGGCCCAGGCGCTCGGCCAGTGCCACGGGGATCGCCACGTCGGTGGCGCCGGTATCGAGCATGAACGTCGCCGGTTGGCCGTTGATCTGGCCGCTGGCGACAAAATGCCCCTGGCCATTGCTGACCAGTTTGACTTCTATATAGCCCGCGCCCTGCTGCGAGGTGACTGCGCTATTGGGGTTCTCGCGGCGCGCTTCCCACTCGCCGAAAAACCGGGTAGCCAAAAACAACCCCGCGCACCAAGCCAGGATCAGCAACACCCGGCCGGCGCGTTTGCCCGGCGCTTGCTGGCTCATGGCGTGGCGCTCCAGCCACCGTCCGGCGCGGCGAAGCGCCAAACTATCGGCCGTTGCTCGCCATCGGCGCGAGTGTGGCTGCCGTTATCAACGCCAATCCACGCACCGCCCTCGTCCAGGGCCAGGGCTTCGGTGTTGCCAAACCGGGTGTTGTAGCGCCGTGGCTCGGTCAACGCCTCATTGGCGAACGACCAGCAACGCTCGACCGCGCCCGTGGCCGGGGTGCGGCGGCAGATGCGGTAGGCCATGCGTTCGAGGGTAAACAGTTTGTCCTGGTAGAAGGCCAGGTCGCTGAAGTCCTTGTGCTGGCCCCGGCCGGCGGGGATTTGCGGCGGTGGCTGCTGCGCGCCGCCCTCGCTCATCACCACGCAATTGTCGGGGCAGTCCCACAGGCTTTGCTGTTTGCTCACCCGCAACAGGCCACGGCGCTCGCGCTCGGCGGCCAGCCAGAGCTGGGTGCCTGCCGGGTTGACGGCGAGGCCCTCGAACAACGCATTGAAATTCAGCAACATGCCGCTGGCCCGCGCCTGGCGCACCATCAGCGGGGAGATTTTCAGCCACTGCGCCGCGCCCTCGACCGGCACGTGCAGCACGGCGGCGTGGGTTTCGCTGACCACATAGCGATTGCCCGCGCCATCGCAGGTGATGCCCTCGAAATCCAGGTCGCCGCCACGCAGGGGGGCGGCCGCCAGGTTGCGCACGCGCAAGCCCCACGGCAGGCCACTGTCGGGCACCGGCGGCACGTCGATTTTCACGGTTTCGGCTTGCCAGACCGGCGCGCGGGTATCGAGCCGGTAAAGCTGCCCATCGTCGCGGTCCGATACCGTCCATAACTCGCCGCTGCACAGCGCCAGCCCCGAGAGGTTGCCGCTGGGCATGCCGTCCACCGGGTGCTCGGCCAACAGCTTGAGCTCAGGCACGGGCGCGGCGGCGACCGCAGTCGTCAGCACCAGTAACGCCAGGGCCAACGCGCTGCGCATCAGCCCAGCACCTCGGCCAGGTTGCCCTTGGACTCCAGCCACGCCTTGCGGTCGCCGGCGCGTTTCTTGGCCAGCAGCATGTCCATCATTTCCGAAGTCGCGGCAAAATCGTCCAGGGTCAACTGCACCAGGCGCCGGGTGTTGGGGTCCATGGTGGTTTCGCGCAGTTGTGGCGGGTTCATCTCACCCAGGCCTTTGAATCGGGTGACCTGGGGCTTGCCGCGTTTCTTCTCGGCCACCAGGCGATCGAGGATGCCGTCGCGCTCGGCCTCGTCCAAGGCGTAGAAAATCTCCTTGCCCAGGTCGATGCGGTACAGCGGCGGCATGGCGACGTAGACGTGGCCGGCATCTACCAACGGGCGGAAATGCTGGACGAACAGGGCGCAGAGCAAGGTTGCGATGTGCAGGCCGTCGGAGTCGGCGTCGGCGAGGATGCAGATTTTGCCGTAGCGCAACTGGCTCATGTCCTCGGCGCCCGGGTCGACGCCAATGGCGACGGCGATGTTGTGCACCTCCTGGCTGGCCAGCACTTCGCTGCCGTCCACTTCCCAGGTGTTGAGGATCTTGCCGCGCAACGGCAGGATCGCCTGGAATTCCTTGTCCCGCGCCTGCTTGGCCGAGCCGCCGGCGGAGTCGCCTTCGACCAGAAACAGCTCCGAGCGCATCGGGTCCTGCCCGGCGCAGTCGGCCAGTTTGCCCGGCAGCGCCGGGCCCTGGGTGATGCGTTTGCGCTCGACCTTCTTGCTCGCCTTGAGGCGGCGCCCGGCGTTGTTGATCGCCAGTTCCGCCAGTTGCAGGCCCAGCTCCGGGTGCTCGTTGAGCCACAGGCTGAAGGCGTCCTTGACCACGCCCGAGACGAACGCCGCGGCCTCGCGGGACGAAAGGCGCTCTTTGGTCTGGCCGGAGAATTGCGGCTCCTGCATTTTCATCGAGAGCACGAAGGCGATGCGCTCCCAGACGTCCTCAGGTGCCAGTTTTACGCCGCGGGGCAGCAGGCTGCGGAATTCGCAGAACTCACGCATCGCGTCGAGCAGGCCCTGGCGCAAACCGTTGACGTGGGTGCCGCCCTGGGCCGTGGGGATCAGGTTGACGTAGCTTTCCTGGACGCTGTCGCCGCCCTCGGGCAGCCACAGCAAGGCCCAATCGACCGCTTCCTTGTTACCGGCCAGGCTGCCGCAGAACGGTTCGTCGGGCAGGCGTTCGAATTCGCTGACCGCGTCCACCAGGTAGGAACGCAGGCCGTCTTCGTAGTGCCACTCGACCTTCTCGCCGGTGCCTTTGTCTTCAAAACTGACCAGCAGCCCCGGGCACAGCACGGCCTTGGCCTTGAGCACATGCTTGAGGCGGCTGATGGAGAATTTCGGCGAGTCGAAGTACTTGGGGTCGGGGGCGAAAAACACGCTGGTGCCAGTGTTGCGCTTGCCCACGGTGCCGATCACTTGCAGCTCGGTGGCTTTGTAGCCATCGGCGAAAGTCATTTGGTACTCGTTGCCGTCGCGCTTGACCCGCACCCGCACCTCGGTGGACAAGGCGTTGACCACGGAAATGCCCACGCCGTGCAAGCCACCGGAGAACTGGTAGTTCTTGTTGGAGAACTTGCCGCCGGCGTGGAGCTTGGTGAGGATCAGCTCCACCCCCGAGACGCCCTCTTCGGGGTGGATATCCACCGGCATGCCGCGCCCGTCATCGCTGACTTCCAGGGAATGGTCGGCGTGCAGGATCACCTGCACCGACTTGGCGTGCCCGGCCAAGGCCTCATCGACGCTGTTGTCGATGACTTCCTGGGCCAGGTGGTTGGGCCGACTGGTGTCGGTGTACATGCCGGGGCGTTTGCGCACCGGGTCGAGGCCCGAGAGGACTTCGATGGCGTCGGCGTTATAAGAGCTAGCGCTGGGAGTGGCCATGGGGTCTCGTCGTCAGTGTTCGATTAAATAAAGTCCGGGTTGTCACAGTGCCGCAAAGTCGATGCCCTGGTACTGATCCGGGCCAATGCCGGCAAAGCTCAACAGCGCCGGCAGTTGCTGGGCAAAGCCCTGGTAGCTGTGGTCGCCGCCAGCCTGGATGCGCAGGGCGCAGGCTCGGTAATACTGCTGCGCGAGGCGATAGTCCAGCGTTTCATCGCCGGTTTGCAGCCATACCTGGAACCGCTGCGGGTCCCCAGGAGCGGGCACTTCCAGCTCCGCCAGGGCGGTCACGTGGTCGTGGGTCAATTCCCAGGTTTGGTCGGTGTACAGGTTTTTTTGCGGGCCCAGGTAGCCGTCGAACAGTCGATGGGGGCTGACCGCTGGGTTGACCAGCAGGGCCTTGAGGCCGTGGCGCTCGGCAAGGTGAGTGGCATAGTAGCCGCCGAGTGAGCTGCCGACCAGCAGCGGGCGGCCCAGTTCGCCGATCGCTTGCTCCAGTTGGGCCATGGCCTGGCGGGGGTGGTGATGCAGCGCCGGCACCCGCAGTTGCTCACCCAGGCCGAGGCTGTTCATCACCGCGATCAACTGGCTGGCCTTTTTCGAGGCCGGCGAGCTGTTGAAACCGTGGATATACAGGATCGAACCAGACATTTGCGCTCCCCAGGTATCAGGCAAAGGGCGCAGTTTACAGGGAACCCCGGGTTATGGGAGATGGGCAACGCGCTTGCTTAATCAGCCATTAATAGCCCGTACCGCCGTAATCCACCTGAAAATCAAACCCGGTCACCCGCTCCACCCCGGTTTCCAACCGCCCATCCGGGTGCAGGCGCAGCCAGCGATAGCCGGGGGCCAGCACATCGACCTGGAAATCATCGGCGCCAGGGGTGAACTGGATGCAGGTGGAGGGCGACGCCAACAGGCGCACATCGCCGCGCTGGCGGTCGAATTCTTGGTGCACATGACCCCACAGCACCGCGCGCGCCTGGGGGAAGCGCTCCAGCACCTCGAACAGCGCCTCGGGGTTGCGCAGGCCGATGGGGTCCAGCCAACCACAGCCCATGGGCACCGGGTGGTGGTGAAAACACACCAGGTGATGGCGCTCCGGGGCCTCGCTCAAGGCGCGGGCGAGCAGTTGCAGTTGTTCGCCCTGCAAGTAACCCGGCACCGAGCCCGGCACGGCGGAATCGAGCAGGGTCACACGCCAATTGCCGATGTCCACGACTGGCTCCAGCAGCGCGCTGCCCTGCGTCGCTTGGGCCATCACGCGCGGCTCGTCGTGGTTGCCCGGGAGCCAACGCGCCGGTGCGCCGATCTGCCCGCTCATGCGGCGAAACTGCTGGTACGACTCCAGCGTGCCGTCCTGGGACAAGTCGCCCGTGGCCAGCAGCAGGTCGATGTGCGCTTGTTGCGCCTGCACCAGTTCGATGACTTTTTGCAGGCTTTGGCGGGTTTGCATGCCCAGCAGCGTGCCGTCGGCATCGGCGAACAGATGGCTGTCGGAGAGCTGCACCAGCAGCACAGGGTCGGCGGTCGTCAGGCTCGGCACGCGGCTCTCCCGCAAAAGGTGATGAATGGCGCGATTATGCTGGGGCCGGCAGGAAAGAGGAAAGCGGTGAAGCGGACGCAGTTCACAACCTCAGCGAACCACTTCGTATTCGTGGCCACAGGCCAGGCAGTGGCTCAGCCACTCGCCAAGAAACACGTTCAACTGCGCCTTCTCATCCGGCTGGTGCATAAACGGATTGGGGTAAGGGTAGATGCCGCGAAAGCGCCGCGCATGTTCGGCGCTGATGACTTCGGCCATGCGCGCATCGTGATAGACCTGCACTTCCAACCGCGGCACCGGCAGCCACGGCAGGCTGTGCTCCTGGCGCACGAACAGGGTCGTGGTGTAGGGGCAGGCCAGTTTCACCTCCAGGGCCAGCACGCCGAGCATCTGGTCACCCTGGGTCACGGCGATGCGCCGCGCCATGGGTTGCTCACGCATGTCCGGCAGCAGGCGCATCAAGCGCGCGTAGTTGGCCTCGCAGGCAGCCTGCAAGGCCACCAGGTCCACCCGATAGCGATCGCGCACTTTGTTTACGACCATAGCCCCCTCACTTCCACGCGGTTCAACGCCAGCCATTGCAGGGCAATGATGCTGGCGGCATTGCAGATCCGCCCGTCGCGCACGGCCTGCAAGGCATCTTCGAAGGCCCACACGCTGACGCGGATATCTTCGGCCTCTTCCTCCAGGCCATGCAGGCCACCGGCGCCGCTGCTGTCGCAACGCCCCAGGAACAGATGCACGAATTCATTGCTGCCGCCGGGCGAGGGAAAGTATTGGGTCATGGGCCACAGCGCTGAAAACACCAGGCCGGCTTCTTCCTGGGCCTCGCGGTGGGCCACTTCTGCGGGTTGCTCGTCCTTGTCGATCAGGCCCGCCACCAGCTCCACCAACCACGGGTTGGTGACCTTGCCCATGGCGCCAACGCGAAACTGCTCGATCAACACCACCTCGTCGCGCTGCGGGTCGTAGGGCAGCACGCACACGGCGTCATGGCGCACGAACAGTTCACGGCTGATTTCCCGGCTCATGCCGCCAGCGAACAGTTCATGGCGCAGGAACACCTTGTCGAGCTGATAAAAGCCCTTGAAGCACTCTTGGCGACGAACGATCTGCACCGCAGTGGGCACGGCGTGGGTGAAATCAGTCATGGCGGTCCTCGTTTACTGCGTATTCGATACGAGGCGTTCAACCTCGACTTCGCGCCATCCTAACGCGCCCGCGTGCCATCATGCAGCCCCTTTGCAGACGCCGAGATAGACGGCAAGGGGCGAAAGCATCTCTAATTGACACTATTGAGCTTAGTGGCGAACTGACTGCCGCGCAGGCAGTCGAAGCCGGTAACTTTTGCCTTTCCCTGGTTTATGAAGGACGCCCATGTCGCTTGTGAAAATCGCCTCCGTGGCCTGTATCGCCCTGACCCTAGGGGCCTGCCAGAGCCTGTTCCAGCCCAACTACCGCGTTCCGCTGGAAGCCAAGCGCGACGCCTCGGAGCAGATCAAGCCCGGTTGCACGGCCAGCGATTGCCCGCTGGTGAACATCGACACCCTGACCTTCCCTGCCGAGCCGCAACTCGATGCCATCATCGAAAAACGCCTGCTGGACATGACCCGCACCGCGCCCGGCCAACCCGTGGCACCCAGCCTCAACGCCTACCGCGAGCAGTTTCTGCGCGACGCGCAAAGCCGCAGCAGCAGCTATTTGCAGGCCAAGGTACGGGAACAACATGACGGGCTGGTGATTATCGAGCTGTCCAGCTACCTCGACACCGGCGGCGCCCACGGCGAACCGGGGCGTGGCTTCATCAACTACTCGCGCCCGCAGCACAAGGTCCTGAACCTGGCCGACATGCTGTTGCCCGGCCAGGAAGACGCCTTCTGGAAAGCCGCGCAAGTGGCCCACAACAGTTGGCTGATTAGCACCAAGCTGGATCAGGAACCCGAGTTCGTGAAGAACTGGCCCTTCCAGAAAACCCCCAATGTGGCCCTGACCTATGGCGGGGTGATCCTCAAGTACGCCACCACCACCATCGCGCCCTACGCCTTGGGCCACATCGAGCTGAAAATTCCTTACCCGCGCCTCAACGGCGTACTGCGGCCCGAGCTGTTTCCCGGGCGCAGCTAAAGAGGAGAGCGCCTTGTAGCGGCGAGCCTCAAGCCTCGAGCGGCAAGACAACGCGGGGTTGCCTTCGCTTCTAACTTGACGCTCAAAAAAGCTTCAAGCGGCAAGCTAAAAGCTTCAAGAAAAAGCAGATTTGCTCTCGCCCTTAACTTGCCGCTTGTAGCTTGCCCCTCAAACTTTCTTGTAAAGCTGGCTCCCCTCCTGCTTGAACCGTTCAGCCTGTTCTGCCAGGCCTTGGGCGATGTCCGCGTCCACCGCTTCGATGCGTTGGTTGGCGGCGTATTCGCGTACTTCCTGGGTGATTTTCATCGAGCAGAATTTCGGCCCGCACATCGAGCAGAAGTGCGCCACCTTGGCCGAGTCCTTGGGCAGGGTTTCGTCGTGGTAGGAGCGTGCAGTGTCCGGGTCCAGGCCCAGGTTGAACTGGTCTTCCCAGCGGAACTCGAAACGCGCCTTGCTCAAGGCGTTGTCGCGGATCTGCGCGCCGGGGTGGCCCTTGGCGAGGTCCGCCGCGTGGGCGGCGATTTTGTAGGTAATGATCCCTGTCTTGACGTCATCCTTGTTCGGCAGGCCCAGGTGTTCCTTGGGCGTGACGTAGCAGAGCATGGCGCAACCGAACCAGCCGATCATCGCCGCGCCAATGCCGGAGGTGATGTGGTCGTAGCCCGGCGCGATGTCGGTGGTCAGCGGGCCGAGGGTGTAGAACGGCGCCTCGTCGCAGCATTCGAGCTGCTTGTCCATGTTCTCTTTAATCAACTGCATCGGCACGTGGCCGGGGCCTTCGATCATGCACTGCACGTCGTGCTTCCAGGCGATCTTGGTCAACTCGCCCAGGGTTTCCAGCTCACCGAACTGCGCCGCGTCGTTGGCGTCGGCAATCGAGCCGGGGCGCAGGCCATCGCCCAGCGAGAAGCTGACGTCGTAGGCCTTCATGATTTCGCAGATGTCTTCGAAATGGGTGTAGAGGAAGTTTTCCTTGTGGTGCGCCAGGCACCACTTGGCCATGATCGAGCCGCCGCGCGAAACGATCCCGGTAACACGCTTGGCGGTCAGCGGCACGTAGCGCAGGAGCACGCCGGCGTGGATGGTGAAGTAATCCACGCCCTGCTCGGCCTGCTCGATCAGGGTGTCGCGGAACAGCTCCCAGGTCAGGTCTTCGGCGGCGCCGCCGACTTTTTCCAGGGCCTGGTAGATCGGCACCGTACCAATGGGCACCGGCGAGTTGCGGATGATCCACTCGCGGGTTTCGTGGATGTGCTTGCCGGTGGACAGGTCCATGACCGTGTCCGAGCCCCAGCGGATGCCCCAGGTCAGTTTCGCCACTTCTTCTTCGATGGACGAACCCAGGGCGCTGTTGCCGATGTTGCCGTTGATCTTCACCAGGAAGTTGCGGCCGATAATCATCGGCTCCAACTCGGTGTGGTTGATGTTCGCCGGGATGATGGCGCGGCCACGGGCGATTTCGTCACGCACAAATTCGGGGGTGATGATCTTCGGCACACTGGCGCCGAAGCTGTGGCCGGCGTGCTGCTGGTCCAGCAGGCCGGCGGCGCGGGCCACTTCCAGCTTCATGTTTTCGCGGATGGCGACGTATTCCATCTCGGCGGTGATGATGCCTTGGCGAGCGTAGTGCATCTGGCTGACGTTGGCCCCAGGCTTGGCGCGGCGCGGGTTGTTGACGTGGGCGAAGCGCAGCTTGGTCAGCTCGGCGTCGGCCAGGCGTTCCTGACCGAAGTTGGAACTCAAGCCCGGCAGGCGCTCGGTGTCGCCACGGGCCTCGATCCAGGGCGAGCGCACGTCCGCCAGGCCTTTGCGCACGTCGATCAGCACGTTGGGGTCGGTGTACGGGCCGGAGGTGTCGTAGACCACCACCGGCGCGTTGATTTCGCCGCCAAAATCGGTGGGCGTCACGTCCAGGCTGATTTCGCGCATGGGCACGAGGATGTCGGGGCGCGAACCCTGGACATAGATTTTTTGCGAGCGGGTAAAGGGCTGCACCGATTGTTGGTCGACCTTGGCCGATTCACTCAGGTGCGGGGCGTTTTTTGCTTTTGTGGTCATCACGGGCTCTCCAGACACATCCAGGCAGTGGATTTTTGTCGGAGTGAACCTGTAAACGGACGGACGCACCGAGGCTGGTGCTGTGCTTGGCGTACGAGAGGTGTTCGATTGTCGAACGCAAATCCCGGACGAAGCACAAGAGGACTCGCCGGGTGACGAGAAATCTTGTTCCCTACGCAGGCGTTAACCCGATCAGGTTCAACGGGATCCGAAATGATTCGATCTCAGCCTCTTAGCAAGGCACCCCGACAAGAACGCGGCCAGTCTAGACACAACGGGTAGAGAACGCCAACTCCGGTGCAATCAGCGTGATGAATGGCGCAATTGCAGGATTGTTGCCAATTGCTACCGCTACTACACTCGCAAGGCTGTGCCGGGCCTTGACGCTCTGGATCGTGCGCCGTAGCCTTGGCGTTTAAATTATCGCCGTAATATTTACCTAGGGATTGCCTCATGCTGCGCAAACTTTCACTGGCCCTCGCCGTGTCTTGTGCGACCAATGGATTGGCCTGGGCAGCAGAAGCGCCCCTGACCACCAAGACCGATCTGGTCAGCGTCTACCAGGAAGCCGTGGACAACAACGCCGACCTGGCCGCCGCCCGCGCCGACTATCAGGCGCGCAAGGAAATCGTGCCCCAGGCCCGAGCCGGCCTGCTGCCCAACCTGTCGGCCGGTGCCGACCTGAACAACACCCGCACCCAACTCGACCAGCCGTCCATGACCTCCACCCGCAGCGGCACGGTGTACCAGGCCACCCTGGCGCAGCCGATCTTCCGCGCCGACCGCTGGTTCCAGTTGCAGGCTGCCGAAGCGGTCAACGAACAAGCGGCGCTGGAGCTCTCGGCCACCGAGCAAAACCTGATCCTGCGCAGTGCCGAAAGCTACTTCGCGGTGCTGCGTGCCCAAGACAACCTGGCCTCGACCAAGGCCGAGGAAGCGGCGTTCAAGCGTCAGCTCGACCAGTCCAACGAGCGTTTCGACGTAGGCCTGTCGGACAAGACCGACGTGCTGCAATCCCAGGCCAGCTACGACACTGCCCGGGCCAACCGCATCCTCGCCCAGCGCCAGGTAGACGACGCCTTCGAAGCGCTGATTACCCTGACCAACCGTCAGTACAACTCGATCCAGGGCATTGTCCACACGTTGCCGGTGCTCGCGCCAACGCCCAATGACGCCAAGGCCTGGGTAGACACCGCTGCCAAGCAAAACCTCAACCTGCTGGCCAGCAACTACGCCGTCGATGCCGCCGAAGAAACCCTCAAGCAACGCAAGGCCGGCCACGCGCCCACCCTGGACGCGGTGGCGCAGTACAAAAAAGGTGACAACGACGCCTTCGGCTTCACCAACCCGGACCCGGGCCTGCAGGGCGGGCGCTACGGCAATGACGTGTCGCAGCGCAGCATCGGCCTGCAACTGAACATCCCGCTCTACAGCGGCGGCCTGACCAGCTCCCAGGTGCGCGAATCGTACTCGCGCCTGAGCCAAACCGAGCAACGCCGCGAAGCCCTGCGCCGGCAAGTGGTGGAAAACACCCGCAACCTGCACCGCGCGGTGAACACCGATGTCGAACAGGTGCAGGCACGCCGCCAGTCGATCATCTCCAACCAGAGCGCGGTGGAAGCCACGGAAATCGGTTACCAGGTGGGTACGCGCAACATCGTCGATGTGCTCGACGCCCAGCGCCAGCTCTACACCTCGGTGCGCAACTACAACAACACCCGCTACGACTACATCCTCGACAACCTGCGCCTCAAGCAAGCCGCTGGCACCCTGAGCCCGGGCGACCTGCAAGACCTGTCGCGCTACCTCAAGGCCGACTACAACCCCGACCGCGACTTCCTTCCGCCAGACCTGGCCAAAGCCGCACAGGAACAGCTCAAGGCCAGGCCTTGAAGTGAGCTAAAACCAAAACCTGAGGGAGCGAGCCCGCTCGCGATGGCGGTGTATCAGCCTGCATCTCGGCTGACTGAGACGTTGCCATCGCGAGCAGGCTCGCTCCCACTGAGGTTTTCAGGGGCTATCAGAGTTTTATCAACCGCCCCAAGCCATCGAGCAAGCGCTTGAGCGCGCCCTGGTTGGCGCGCATCACCTGCAACCCCGCCTCGGCCATTTTCTGCGCATCGCGGGGCAGCTCGAACAGCCGTTGCACCGCCACTGCCAAACCCTGGGCGTCGTCCACTTCCTGCAAAGCGCCGGCGCTGCGCAGCATTGCGGCGATTTCCAGGAAGTTGAACAGGTGCGGCCCGCTCAGCACCGGTTTGGCCAGGGCCGCCGGTTCCAGCAGGTTATGCCCGCCGTTGGGCACCAGGCTGCCGCCGACAAAGGCGCTGTCGGCCAAGGCATACAAAAACAGCAACTCGCCCATGGTGTCGCCGAGCAGCACCGAGGTGCCCGGCGCCACGGCGGCGCCGCTGGACCGGCGCAGCGTGGCCAGCCCTTGCTCCTGGCACAACGCGAACACGCGGTCGAAGCGCTCCGGGTGGCGCGGCACCAGAATCAGCAAGGCATTGGGGTAACTGGCGAGCAGTTGCCGGTGGGCCGCCAAGACGATTTCATCCTCACCCTCGTGGGTGCTGGCAGCAATCCACACCGGGCGCTCCACGGCTTGCCATTGCTCGCGCAAGGCCGCCGCACGTACTAGCAGTTGCGGGTCGATACTCAGGTCAAACTTGATCGAGCCGGTGACCTGCACCGTCTCTGGGCGTGCGCCGAGGTCACGGAAGCGCTGCGCCTCGGTTTCGGTCTGCACCGCCAGCAAGCTCATTTCGGCCAGCATCGGCGCCGTCAACCGGGCGAAACGTCCATAGCCCTTGGCCGAACGCTCGGACAACCGGCCATTGGCCAGCGCCACCGGGATACCGCGCTTGGCGCACTGGTGGATATGGTTGGGCCACAACTCGGTTTCCATGATGACCGCCAACCTGGGCTGGGCCCGGTCCAAAAACCGTGCCGCCGCTGTGGGCAAGTCATAGGGCAGGTAGCAGTGCTGAATGCGCGGCTCGTTGGCGAACAACGCCTGGATCCGCTCCGAGCCGGTGGGGGTCATGCAAGTCACGGTGATCGGCAGCTGTGGATAACGTTCCAGCAAGCCGCGGATCATCGGCGCCGCCGCGATGCTTTCGCCCACGGACACCGCGTGCACCCAGATGCCGCCCGGCTGCAGTGCCGGCAAGCCGTGGGCAAACCGCTCGCCCACGCGCCGGGCGTAGGCCGGCGCCTTGCGCGCCCGCAGCCAGAGTCGCAACGCCACCAACGGCAGCCCCAGGTAAAACAGCGCGGTATACAGAGTTCTATTCATGGCGGCGGAGTCTATCGGTTTTTTTGATGGGTGGCCTGCAAGTGCGCGGCAAAACGCTCGGAGAGAAACCGCGCCGCCGGCCCCAACGGCTCGTCGCGGCGCCACACCACTTCGACCACCAGCGGCGGCGGCGTCCATTCGCCCACCAGTTCCACCATCAACCCTTGATACGCCGGGTACTGCACCACATGCCGGGGCAGCCAGGCCCAGCCCAAGCCGCGCACCACCCATTCGGCCATCACGTAGAAGCTGTCGGCGCGCCACACCTGCGGGCTCGCCGCCTCGCTGCCGGGATAAGAGCTGGACTGGGTGGACATCAGTAATTGCCGGAACTGCGCCAAGCGCTGGCTATCCACCTGGCCCTGGGCCGACGCCAATGGGTGATCGACGCCGCACACCGTGACCATTTCCACGCTGCCCAGGGCCCGGCGCTCCAGGGCTTCGGGGATCTGGTCGTGGTAGAACAGCAGCCCCAGGTCGGCCTTGCGCTCCACCAGTTTGCGCGCCACATCGCCCTGGGCCGCGCTGGCCAGTTGCACCTCCAGGCTGGGAAATTGCCCGGCCAGGGCTTCGAGGGCGTCGAGCACCTCCTGGGACAGCATGGCTTCATCCTGGGCCAGGCGCAGGCGCGCCTCTTCGCCACGCATCAGGGCCATCGCCCGGCCGTTGAGGCGCTCGCATTGGCGCAGCACCTCGCGGGCTTCTTCCAGCAACGCCGCGCCGGCTTCGGTCAGGCGTGGCTGGCGGCCGCTGCTACGCTCGAACAGGCTCACCCCCAGGTCCGCTTCCAGCAATGCCACCGCGCTGCTGATGGCCGATTGCGCCTTGCGCTGGTCCCGCGCCACGGCAGAAAACGAGCGTTGTTCGGCAACGCTGACGAACAGGCGCATTTGCTCCAGGCTCCACTGCATAACCTATCTCCTATTCAGATAGGTAATGACTTTACCCCATTCCCGCAAGCTCTAGAATGCCGACCTCAGAACGCACCACATCACCCCGAGGACTGCTCCATGAACGCCTATTCCTACCTGGCCATCGCCATTTGCGCCGAAGTGATCGCCACCGTCTCGATGAAAGCGGTGAAGGGCTTGAGCACGCCGCTGCCGCTGTTGCTGGTGATCTGCGGCTACGGCATTGCGTTCTGGATGCTCACCCTGGTGGTCCGCACCGTACCAGTGGGCGTGGCCTACGCGGTGTGGGCGGGCATGGGCATCGTCATGGTCAGCGTGGCGGCGCTGTTTATCTACGGGCAGAAACTCGACATCCCGGCCATGCTCGGCATGGCGCTGATCGTCCTGGGCGTGGTGGTCATCCAGCTCTTCTCCAAAACCGCTGGCCACTGACGACCCTGGCTACATGCCGGCCAATCACGCTTTTACTTGCCCCTCGCCGCTTGCAACTTAAAGCGGCCCTGTATACTGCGCCCCTTGTCTTGAACGCAGAGGTCGCCCCATGCCATCCCCTATTTCCACCGATGTGCTGATCGTCGGCGCAGGCGTTGCCGGGCTCTGGCTCAATGCGCGGCTGCGGCGCCAGGGCTTTTCGACTGTGGTAGTGGAAAACGCCAGCCTGGGCGGCGGGCAAAGCGTGAAATCCCAAGGCATCATCCACGGCGGCGCCAAGTACGCCCTGCATGGCGCACTGACCGGCGCCTCCGAAGCCATCGCCGACATGCCGCGGCGCTGGCGCGAAGCCCTGGCCGGTAGCGGCGAACTGGACCTCACCGGCGTGCGCCTGCTGTCCGACGCCCATTACCTGTGGTCCCCCGGCACCCTGGCCGGCAACCTCACCAGTTTCTTCGCCAGCAAAGCCGTGCGCGGCCGCGTCGACCAGGTCAAGGGCGAGCAACTGCCGCCGGCCCTGCAAGACAAACGCTTCAAGGGCAAGGTCTACCGCCTCGCCGAACTGGTGGTGGACGTGCCGAGCCTGATCCAGCGTCTGGCCGAACTGGGCGGCGACAGTTTGCTCGCCGGCCAAGTGATCGAGCCGTGGCTGGAGCACAACGTGCTGGTGGGCCTGCGGGTCGATGGCCGCGAGATCCGCGCCCAGCGCATCGTCCTCAGTGCCGGCGCCGGCACCGCCGAACTGCTCACGGCCCTGGGCCAGAGCAAACCACTGATGCAGCGCCGGCCGCTGCACATGGTGCTGGTCAAGGGCCCGACCCTCAAACCCCTGTACGCCCACTGCCTGGGCGGCGGGCCGAAGCCGCGCATCACCGTGACCACCCACCCGGCGGCCGACGGCCAGTGGGTCTGGTACGTGGGCGGTGACCTCGCCGAAGCCGAAGGCGTGGCCCGCGAGCCCGCCGCGCAAATCGCCGCGGCACAAAAGGAACTGGGCCAGTTACTGCCCTGGGTCGACCTCAGTGACGCCCGTTGGGCGACCTTGCGGGTGGATCGCGCCGAGCCCCAGCAATCGGGCCTGAGCCGCCCCGACAACGCCTTCCTCGCCGAAGAGGGGCGCCTACTCGTCGGCTGGCCGACCAAACTGGCCTTGGCGCCGGATTTCGCCGATCGGGTCATCAACGCCTTGCAACGCGACGGCATCGTGGCGAATCCGCCCACGCCGTTGCCTGAACTGCCACGCCCGCCCCTGGGCGTGCCTGCCTGGGAGCAACTGCTGCCATGAGCCTACCGACCCTGCACCCCTTCCACCGCCCCCTGGGCAGCACCGGCCTGATGGTTTCGCCCCTGGGCCTGGGCACCGTCAAACTGGGCCGCGACCAAGGGGTCAAGTACCCCAATGGCTTCACCATTCCCGATGACGACGACGCGCGCCGGCTGCTCAAAATGGCCCGCGAACTGGGCATCAACCTGATCGACACCGCGCCGGCCTACGGGCGTAGCGAGGAACGCCTCGGCCCGCTGCTGCGCGGCCAGCGTGACCAGTGGGTGATCGTCAGCAAGGTGGGCGAAGAGTTCGATAACGGCCAGTCGCGCCACGACTTCAGCGCCGAACACACCCGCCGCTCGGTGGAGCGCAGCCTGCAACGCCTGGAAACCGAAGTGATCGACCTGGTGCTGGTGCACTCGGACGGCAACGACCTGGCGATCCTCACTGATAGCGAGGTGTACCAGACCCTTGCGGCCCTCAAGGCCGAGGGCAAGATCCGCGGCTTCGGCTTCTCCGGCAAAACCGTGGAGGGCGGACTCAAAGCCCTGGAGCAAGGGGATTGCGCCATGGTCACCTACAACCTCAACGAGCAGGCCGAGCGCGCGGTGATCGATTACGCCGCGGCCCACGGCAAGGCCATCCTGGTGAAAAAAGCCCTGGCCAGCGGCCACGTCTGCCTTGAGCCCGGCGTGGACCCGGTGCGCGCCAGTTTTGAGCTACTGTTTGGCCATCCCGGTGTGGCCAGTGCTATCGTCGGGACCATCAACCCGCTGCACCTCGCCCACAATGTGGCGACCGTCGCCAAGGTATTAGGTAGTCGCTAACGCCGTGCCCAACGCAAGAAGGAGCCGACATGTCGCGCACGCTCATCAGAAAAAACCCCAGTAACTTCAAGACCCTGCCGCTGTTCGTAGAGGCCACGCCCGAAGGCCTGAGCTACCAGAGCATCGGCATGCCGCTCAATTTCGCCCAGACCCTGCACCGCCGCCGCCCGGTGGCGGTGGCCGATACCGAACGCTTTGCCGTGGAGCTGGCCAACCTGGGGGTTTCGGTGCGCCTGACCCTGCACTGGCAAAACCGCGATTACTGGGTGCTGGTGCGCCAGCGTCGCCAGGACCGTGGCGATGTGGTGCTCAAGCTGATTTCCGGCTACGTCCCGGCCCACGAATTGAACCTGCCGCTGCACACCGCCATCCAGGAAATCGCCGAGGAATGCCTGCTGGAAACCCCCGAAGGCTGGCTCGGCGGGCGCTTCAATGACACCTGGCTGCCGGCGCCCTACGCCGCCGCGCTGCATTACCGCGAAGCCCTGCCCTTTCGTCTCTCGCCGCTGTCCGGCTCGGCGCGCCCGGTGCGCAATGCCAGCCTGCCGCTGATCGAACGGCCGCGGGCCTACGTGCACCTGCCCACGGCGTCGTTACAGTTGATCTACGACCTGCGCCTGGAAGTGCCGCGCGAAGCCAAGTCCTTGAGCTTGTTCCATGTCGAGGAGCGGCTGGAGGGCGATCAACTGGTGGCACGCCTGGATCGCAAGCGCCCGGACCTGTACCTGATGCCCCTGACGGACGGCCAGCCTTGCGCCGAGTTGTACACCTTGAAGAAGGATCAACTGCACCCGGCCAGCACCCGCGGCCTGTACCTGGCCGAAAGCTTCGCCCGCCAGGAAGGCTGGGTGGTGCGCGATGAGCGGATCAAGTGGAAGGAGTGGCTCAAGCAGCAAGGCTTGAGCGCACCGACCAACGCCTCGGGCCTGAGCCGCCTGACGGGCAAGGCGCGGCAGTTGCTGAAGAAAATCGTGCCCGGCGGCGGGCACTGACACTGTTGTTTTAGGTAGCAAGCGGGCTTGCGTAACGACCCTAAATCTGTGGCCGCTACAACACCGAATCAGGAGCGCTGCGCACTCCAGCGCGGGCACGCTCGCTTGCTACAACCATCAGCGGCTGCGGATTTTGTCGACGATGGCGGTGGTGGAACTGTTTTCCACCAGGCCCAACACCTTCACTTTGCCGCCATAGGCGCTGACGATGTCGGCGCCGACCACTTGGTCGATCCCGTAATCGCCGCCCTTGACCAGCACGTCCGGCTTGACCTGGGCCAGCAGGTTTTCCGGAGTGCCTTCAGGGAAGCTGATAACCCAATCCACTGCACCGAGCCCGGCGAGCACGGCCATGCGCCGATCGACGCTGTTGATCGGCCGGCCCGGGCCTTTGAGGCGGGTGACCGACGCGTCGTCATTGACGGCGACGATCAGTCGGTCGCCCTGGGCACGGGCCTGCTCCAAGTAGGTCACGTGGCCGGCGTGGAGGATGTCGAAGCAGCCGTTGGTGAACACGATCGACTCGTTGTGGGCGCGGGCGTCGTCGATGGCCAACAGCAATTGGTCAAGGCTCAACACCCCACGCTCGGAGCCTTCTTCGCGCTGGATGGCGCGACGCAGTTCCGGGGCGCTGATGGCCGCCGTGCCGAGCTTGCCGACCACGATGCCCGCCGCCAGGTTGGCCAGGGCCACGGCGTGGGGCAAGTCTTCACCGGCAGCAATAGCGGCGGCCAGGGTGGAAATCACCGTGTCGCCGGCACCGGTCACGTCGAACACTTCACGGGCACGGGCCGGCAGGTGCAGCGGCGGATGTTCGGGGCGCAGCAAGGTCATGCCGTGCTCGCCACGGGTCACCAGCAGCGCGCCCAGTTCCAGCTCTCGCATCAACGTAGCGCCTTTGCTCACCAACTCATGCTCATCGGCGCAACCGCCCACGATGGTCTCGAACTCGCTGAGGTTGGGGGTAATCAGGCTGGCGCCACGGTAAATCGAGAAATCCTTGCCCTTGGGGTCGGCCAGCACCGGAATCCCCCTGGCACGAGCAGCCTGGATCAATGCCTGATGGTTTTTCAGGGCGCCTTTGCCGTAATCCGACAGCACCAGCACCTTGATGCCTTCGAGCAACGCATCAACTTCGCCGGCCAGGGCCAGGGCGTCGGTGGCGAAAGGTTCTTCAAAATCAATGCGCAGCAGTTGCTGGTGACGGCTCATGACCCGCAGCTTGACGATGGTCGGCTGGTGGGCGATGCGCTGGAACATGGCGCGAACGCCCGCGCCTTCAAGGCTGTTGGCCAGGCTATCGGCGGCTTCGTCGTCACCGGTGACACCCACCAGCGAGGCCGGGGCGCCGAGGGCAGCGATGTTCAATGCAACGTTGGCGGCACCGCCGGGGCGGTCCTCGATTTGCTCAACCTTGACGACGGGTACGGGCGCCTCAGGGGAGATCCGTGAGGTGCCGCCATGCCAGTAACGGTCAAGCATGACATCGCCGACCACCAGGACAGGGGCCTGTTCAAAACGTGGCATGGATAACTTCATGGAGACTCCAGGGGCGATAAAAGCGTCGCGGATAATAACATAGCGAAAGTGTGCGGCCGCACCTGAGCCAAGGCTCAGCGGCGGTCATCCGGTGGCAGGGGGCCGAGTGGGCGCACCCAGAAAAGTTCGTGGCGGCGCACCGCTTTGCGGAAGAACTCGTCCTCGCCGGTACGCGGCCAGCGGCGCCCGGCCAGCAGGCGCTGGATCACGCGGCGCACGCGGCGCTTGAACGGTGGCCGGCCCTGCAGGTCGTGCTGCATGCCCAGGGCCATGGCCTTGTCCATCTGCTGCGCGGCGCTCAGGGTCGGGCTCCACAGGCCATCGGCCGGCAGCGCTTCGATGGTCGGCGGCAGGGCGATGCCGTAGCCCGCCGGGCCCATGGGCCAGCGGTCGTTGTCGTGCAGGTGATTGGCGTAAAGCAACAGAGTGCGTGGGCGCCAGGTGCTCTGCTCGATGGCTTGCATCAAGGCGCGAGTGCTGGCCACGTGGTCGCTGTGAGGGTCGAGCTCAGGGTGGGGCGTGAGTACCGCCTCGGGGCGATGCTGTTCCAGCAATTGGGCCAGGTCGGCCACCAGGTTGCGCCAGGTAGGCTGGCCATCGACATCGCCGGGCAGGCGCATGGCGTTGTGCTGGCGCACGGTGCGGATATCGCTTTGCCCCGACTCACGAGAACCGAACGCCTGCTCGGGCTGTTGCGCCATGGCCGGCAATTGCAGGCAGTAATAGCCCAGTTGCACGCAGTTGTGTTGCGCCACACCGCCCCACAACGGCACCGCGAGGCTGTCCCAACTGCGCAGGCGCCCCTTGAGCCGCGCCGCCTCGGCGGCGTCCAGGCCCATGTCGCGAAAGCGTTCGGCTTCGATCTCGCCCTGAGTCAGGGTGACGATGGCCACCTCGGCGGCCCGGCTGTAAAGGCCGAATGCCGCCAGTTCGGCATCGTCCGCATGGGGGGCGATGACCAGCAGGCGTTGCTGGGCGAAATCCGGGTTGTTCAAGGCATGGAGGGTGGCCTGCGGGGCCAGGCGACAAAAGCGCCCGCGCAGGCGCAAGGTACCGGCCGCCAAGGCCTGCTCCTGCCCAGAGAGGTTGAGGAAGCGCACCCCCGCCACGCCACGCTCCAGGTCCTGGCGGTCGTCGCCGATCCACACCTGCGGGTCGAGCAGGCGCCCCAGCCAGTGGCTCTTGACCCACACCTGCAGGACCAGGGTTTGCGCCGTGGCGAAGTTGCCCTCCACGCGCAGGACGCCGTTGGCCAGGGCCACGGGAAACTGCGGCGTGCCGGGCGGGAAGTCGTAGCGGTAATCATCACCCGGGGCGTAGAACAGGTGGTCGGCGAACCAGGCTTCATGGGCGATCCAGCCCAGCAGCAGGAGCAGCGGCAACGGCCACCAGGCTACCAGCAGCCCGAATGCCAGCGTCGCCAGCAACGCGCCCAGCAGCAGCAGGCGTTTGCGTTGGCGATGGCGCTTGAGCAACTGTTGCTTGCGTCCACTCATGGCTGCATAACCTCGCTCACACCTGGTAGACCGGCACCCGGTGGCACCAGCGGTCCTTGTATTCCCGGTCGGCGCGGCCGAACGAGTAGCGCAGCGGCTTGCCCAACGCCCGCGCCTCTTCCCAGGCAGCCTGGGTGTTGACGAAGCTGAGCACGCTGCCAGGGCTGAACTCGCGGTTCTGCGGGTCGACCCCACCGTTGATGTACTCCAGGCTGACCCACTTGGGCGCCTCGACGCGGTAGAGGATTTGCACCGCCACCGGTTCATCGTTGAGGTAGATGAGCGAGCCGGTCATGAACTCGCGCATCAGGCTGAAGACTTCAGTAAGCCGGGCCTTACCCGGCGCCTCGAAACCCCAGCGACGTTGAAACAGATCGGCGTAGATCGCCGCCTGTTCGCTGGCGTTCAATTCAAGCATGGGGCGGATGCTGCCACCGGCCTCTTCCAACAGTCGTTGTTCGCGGCGCTGGTTGTAGCGGAATTTTTTGCTGTAATCCTCGGGCTGGCGAGCCAGCGCCAGGCCTTCGGCTTGCTCGCGTAGGCCGGTGAGGTTGGCGGCGTTGAGTTCGGAAACGTAGCGCATGCGGTGACGTACGCGAGCGCGGGCGTCATCGGCGGCCGGAAGGATGATCTCGGCGTTGCCCAGGTCGAACAAGCCGCGCTTGCCCTGGTGCTTGAGCACGTCCTTGGACAACGCGACATGGCGGCCCCAGGTCGGCATCGCGGCGCACAACTCGCCCTCGACGAACCACCCCAGGTAGCGCACGGCAATACCCGCCAGCCCGGACAGCCGCTCAACCACTTGCGGGTGAGTCGCCACGCTGCCACCAAACGCCTGCCAGGCCTGGGCATAGGCCGAGGCATCGATGGGCGTCCAACCGTTTTCCCGCCAACCACGCCAGTAACTCAGGATCAAGCCAGGGACTCCGTCATCGCTTCGTCGGTGCCTTCGACGAAGTCTTTTTCGTGCAGGCGAGCATAGAAGCCGTTGAGCGCCAGCAACTCGGCATGGGTGCCGCGCTCGACGATGCGGCCCTGGTCCATCAACAGAATCAGGTCGGCTTTTTCGATGGTCGAGAGGCGGTGGGCAATGACCAGGGTGGTGCGGTTTTTCATCACCTGATCGAGTGCGGCCTGGATATGGCGCTCGGACTCGGTGTCGAGGGCCGAGGTGGCCTCGTCGAGAATCAGCAACGGCGCATTCTTGAGCAGAGCCCGGGCAATCGCCAGGCGCTGGCGCTGGCCGCCGGACAGCAGCACGCCGTTCTCGCCCACAAGGGTGTCGTAGCCCTGGGGCATCTGCTCGATGAACTCAGCGGCGTAGGCATCTTCGGCCGCCTTGCGCACATCGTCCATCGGCGCGCCGGCGAGGTCGCCATAGGCGATGTTGTTGGCCACGCTGTCATTGAACAGGGTCACCTGCTGCGTCACCAGGGCGATATGGCGGCGCAGGTTGGTCAGTTTGTATTCCTCGACATCCACCCCGTCGAGCAGGATGTGGCCCTTGTCGTGGTGGTAGAAGCGCGGGATCAGGTTGGCCAGCGTGGACTTGCCGCTGCCCGAGCGGCCGACCAGGGCCACCATCTGGCCTTCTTCGGCGGTGAAGGAGATGTCGTTGAGCACGACCTTGTCGGTGCCCGGGTATTGGAAGCTCAGGTTGCGCACCTCGAGGCGGCCGCTGACCCGTTCCATCTCCTTGGTGCCGGTATCGACTTCCGGCGTTTCATCGAGCTGCTCGAAGATGCTCTCGGCACCCGCCAGGCCCTTCTGGATCGTGGCGCTGACTTCGGACAACTGGCGGATCGGTTTGGGCAGCAGGCCGGCGGCAGTGATGTAGGCAATCAGTTCGCCCGCCGAAGCGTCGCCGCGCATGTACAGCACCAGGTACATCAACACGGCCATGCCGATGTAGATCACCAGTTGCAGTACAGGGGTGTAGATCGACTGGGTGCGGGTCATACCCAGGCTGCGGTTCATGTTGTCGGCGCTGGCCTTGTGGAAGCGCTCGATTTCATAGGTTTCGCCACCAAAGCTGCGCACCACGCGGTAGCCCTGGATAGTTTCCGAGGCAACGTGGGTGACATCCCCCATGGCCACCTGGATTTTCTTGCTCTGCTTGCGGAATTTCTTGCTCGCGCTGCTTACCAGCACGGCGATGATCGGCAGGATCGCGAGCAGGACGAGGGTCATTTTCCAGTTGCTGTACAGCAGGTAGCCGAACAGGAACACCACCGTCAGGCCTTCGCGGATCACCACTTTGATGGCGTCGGTCGCGGCGCCGGTGACCATGGTCACGTTGTAGGTGATGCGCGAAATCAGGTGCCCGGAGTTGTGGTTGTCGAAATAGCGGTTGGGCAGGGTCAGCAGGTTGTCGAACAGCGCGCAGCGCAAGTCGTGGACCACGCCACGGGCAACCTTGGCCAGGTAGTAGTTGCCCAGGAACGAGCCGACGCCTTGGTAGATCGCAATCAGCACGATCAACAGCGGCACCCCCAGCACCAGTGAGACACCGAGAAACTTGGTGTCGTTGGGTTTTTGCAGGGCATCGAGGAAGTGCTTGAGCATGTCCGCCAGCATCGGCTGGCTGGAGGCGAAGAGCACGAAACCAACAATACTGATGGCAAAAGCGCCCCAGTACGGGAGCACGTATTTCAGCAACCGCAGGTAGATCTTCATACTCGATTGCTGGTCGGAATTGGCCATTCGGCACGCCTCGTACATTTGAAAAGACAGACAAGCTGCGGATTGTAACAGCGAACCCCTACCAACATTGACTAAGGCGGGGAAGCCACTGCA
Organism: Pseudomonas sp. MF08875; assembly: GCF_059862525.1. NCBI lineage: Bacteria > Pseudomonadati > Pseudomonadota > Gammaproteobacteria > Pseudomonadales > Pseudomonadaceae > Pseudomonas > Pseudomonas sp. MF08875. The sequence continues at coordinate 91,917 of NZ_JCBCUW010000005.1, read as the reverse complement.
TTAGCGTCGGTTTCACAACGCACCCGCGCCGCCAGCACCATGCTCAAGCCAATCGGCAACCAGGTAATCAACCAGTCTGCGTTGGGCTTGAGCCAAAGCCCGATGCCATCGGTCATCAGCGACGCCCCGGCAAACACCCACAGCGCCAGCAATGCCCGGCCCAGCGGCTGTGCCCGACAAGTCCAGCCGCGCCAACCCGCCGCCAACCACAGCCAGCCGAACAGCAGCAGGCCGATCACGCCTTCGCGCACGCCGGTGTCCAGGAACAGGTTGTGGGGGTGCTTGAACGCTCGGTCCAGTTGTTCGACAGGGATCCAATACTCATGAAACCCCAGCCCCATCGCCCAGTGGTCGAGCAGCAACTGCATGCCCCCGCCCCACAACTGCGGGCGGTACGACAACCCGCGCTGCAACAGGATGTGCGGCTGGAGCAAGGCAATGGCCGCCAACCCCAGTACCGCCAGAGCCACCAGCCCTGTGCCCAGGCGCGAGGGCCGCGCCACGCTCATCACCAGCAAACAGGTCGCCAGGGCGATCCACACCCCACGGGTCTGGCTAAAGCCCAGGAACGCCACATAGCCGAACGCCGGAATCAACAATAGCAGCATGACCCAAGGCGAACAGCGCCGGGCCTGGACGACGCACAGCCCGAGAATCGCCAAGGCGCCCACGGCGTGGGCCGCCATGATCGCGGTATCCCATAGACCGACAGCCACCAGCCGTCCCTTGATCGGTTGTTCCGCCAACAGATAGAAGGACGTCAGCGAAACCAACGCGAACACACCACCCAGGATAGAGGAATAGAACAACACCGCTTCTACGCGCCACTTCGGACTCTGCGCGGCCAGCACGATGCCCAGCAACGTCAGGGCCACATACAACGTCACCTTGGCCTTGCCGATCACATCCTCGCCCCCCTTGAACGCCAGCACCACGAGGGTCCAAACCATGAACGCAGCAAAGAGCCACCATTCCGGCTGCTTGAGCATCCGCCGTACATCGCGATGCAACAGCGCCAATACAGCCGGCAGCCATAGTAAAAGGGTCAGCAGTTGGTGATAGAGCTTGTTGCTCGGCAAGACCCACGCCCCGCACAGCATCACGATCAAGCCCAGGGATGCCCACACCGCCAGCACATCCTTTGCAAACAGTTTTTTCATGCTTTTCAGCAACCTGTCTTACCCAGCATCCGATTGGCCACTTGCTGCAAATGAGCTGCATCCGCCTCTTTCCAGGCGCCCTTGATGCAGTAGTGTTCAGTCAAGTAGTGCAAGAAATTGCGCCGCAGCGACTCATCCAATGGCCACTGCGGATAGGCCCGCACCAACGCCAGCAGTTGATCGACGCTGTCAGCGTGCATCACCAAGCCTTCGATAGTGAAGAACGCCTGACCCAGCGTCAGCACCGGCTTACCCAATAACAGGCTTTCCAGGCCAACGGTCGAGTTCAGGGTAATGACGAACTGGCTGGCCTCGATCAACTGCTGGGTGGGGTTGCCATTGGCGAACAACAGCCGCTCATGGGTACGCGCATGCAGGTCGGGGTAAACCTCGCGGCTGGAAGGATGCTCCTTGAACACCACGGTTGCACCCGTCTGCTCGACCAGGCGTTCGCCCAGGGCGAACAGCTCGCGCATATTGCGCACCCAGGGCGAAAACAAACGCACCTGGCTGTCGCGGTCGTCCTGAAACGGAATAAAGATGAACTGTTGCGGCAACTCGATCGGCGCCGGGCCCTCGGTACGGGGCTTGCGTGGAATCAGCACGGCTGGGGCGCTGTCCTGCGCCACGGGATAGGGGTAGTTGCGGTAAAACTCGGCCTCCCGTGGCACGGAGTTGAGGTAATTGACTCCGTGCTCATCCAGGGTCGTGGTGCTGGGCAGCAGGCCATTCTCGAAAAAGAAGGTTTTGCAGCCTTCGGGAGCCAGCGCCGCGAGCAGCCGACAATAGCGGTGGGAACCGTTCCAGAACACCAGCGCCTGGGGGCGTTCGCGGTCCAGCAGGGCCTGGGCACGCAAGGCCACCCACAGTAGTTCCAGGCGCAACAGGGCCCGGTACAGGCGCCCCGCGGTCTTGTCTTTGACCCGCCGTTCTTCGCACTTTTCCTCGACCAGGCTCGCCCAGTCGATGCGCGGCAGCACGCTGAAGAGCCGCGACAACCGAGGCCAGGGCATCTGGGCAGGCATGACGATTTTGCCTTCCAGCTCGGTCTCGTTAAGCAAACGATTGAAATACAGACCCTGGTGTTTGGCCAAGGAAATGAACAGCATTGTCGTCATAGGGTGTCCAAAAAAGACCGCATCTATCTCGCCAATACGACACAAGCGCGTACAACAGGTTCGTCGACAACAATTCCCTGTTGCTCGCTGATTTGTGCAGAAAGGATAGAAGCTAGAAATGCTCAGCGGGAGAAAACCAGCGGTGCCTGGAGCGCACAAGAACCGTGGGATCCACGCAATACGAGCCAATTTGCCTGAAAAAGGGCGGCGATTGTAGCACAGCGGTTTTGGCCGCATGCCCACTGCGCTACCATAGCCGGCTGCCCATTCTGTCAGGCCAAGCCCGGAGCCTCGATGCAAACGCTCGACCACAGTCTCTACCTCAACCTGCGCGAGGGCGCCGACGTTCTCGAAGCCGATGGTAAAGGGGATAAAGTCCTGCGCCTGGCCGATGGTTCGATGCTCAAGCTATTCCGCCGTAAACGCCTGCTCACCTCGGCCCTATGGGCGCCTTATGCACAGCGTTTCGCCGACAATTGCCAGGCGTTGCGCGAGCGCGCCATCGAGTGCCCCCGCGTGCGCCAGGTCTACCGCATCCCCAGCGTCGAGCGAGACGCCGTGCACTACGACCCGCTCCCTGGCCAGACCCTACGCCAGTTGCTCGCCGCCCCGGGCCACGAAGGCCTTCGCGGGCAATTGGGCACCTTCATCGCGCGCCTGCATGAAGCGGGCGTCTACTTTCGCTCCGCGCACCTGGGCAACGTGGTACTGACCCCGCAAAACACCCTGGGCTTGATCGACATCGCCGACCTGCGCACCTACCGCAAGCCGCTGCGCAAAAGCCTGCGCCTGCGCAACTTCAAGCACATGCTGCGCTACCGCCAGGACCGTGCGTGGCTGCTCCAGGACAACCAGTTTCTGGAGCATTACCTGGCTCATCAGCGTGTGTGCAACGAAAGGGAATTGAGCCTGGCGCTCAACGCCTGAGGCGTCAGCCTACGGCGGCCAGGGTAATCGTCTCGAAGACCCTGGCCGGGTCTTCGCCGCGCGCCAGGAGGTCCACCAGTTGCACGGTTTTAGCCAGCCCCTGCGAACCGTACACCAAGTGGAAATCGGCAAAGGCCCGGGCCTGGGCGACATGCCCCGGATAATCGAGCTCCAGCGCCTGCAAGCGGCGGGAAAACACCTCGCCATCGCGCACCTGAGCGCCGAAAAACTGCTCGTGGGAAAAGATATCCGCGTCATCCCCGGCATTCACATAGATCACCGGCCGCCCAGCCAAGCCCGCCTCCAACCCGGCGTTGGACATGATATTGACCACCACACTGGACTGCGCCAACGCATCGGCCAAGGTACAGGCCGGCGCCAACAACTCGACATTGCCCAGGCTCGCCGCCGCCTCACTCCAGAACTGCGCCTTGCTGCGCGGGTGGCGCTTGAACAGCACGCGATAATGCCCGTGTGCCGCGGCCCAATCGCGCAGTAAGGCGTAGGTGCGTTGGTAACCGGGCTCTTTCTCCCGGTCCGGACCGACACCGAGGATCAGCAGCGTCTTGAGCGCGGGATCAGCTACTGGCAAATCGTAGGTTTCATCAGCCAGGTAGGAACCCACCAACACCACGGTGGACTCACCAAAGCGCAAGCCGCGTGCCTGCAACGCCATCAGCGAACTGCGGCCAAACACACCGTAATAGTCGAAATCGTTCATCGCCAGGCGCCGCGAAGGCTCTAGGGTCGCCGAGTGCGCCAATTGCAGCAGCGTGGCCCCACGCGCCGCCAGCGCCAAGCGCAGGAAAGGCGCGTGCAGGCTGCCGTTGCGCTCGTTGACAAGGACTTTGGGCTGATATTGGCTGACCAGCCATTGGGCGTGGGCCGCGTAGGCTAGATAGCGCAACGGCACCGGTTCGGGCGGTGCCAACAGCATGCGCTTGGCGCAGGACTCCGGCGCCGAGCGCAGCGCCGCCTCGGCCAATTGCAGGCCCCGATGGCGCACCGCGTCGATCAGAATATTCTTGCGCTGCAACGCCATGGACTTGGGCGCCGAGTGCAGCAACAGCACCTCGCAAGGCGTCGGTTCCAGCACGCGGCTCAAGCACAGCCTGGCACGGACGCCAACTGCCACATCCACCAGAAAGTCGCGCAGCAAACGCAGGGCACTGGCGCAGCGACCATGGCGCTCGCGCAGCAGTTTCCAGCGATAACGATCCAGCTCACGGGCCTTTTGTGCCCAACTTCCCTGTATAGGCATCAACACACTCACGCGAAAAGCAATCGGATGGCCTTGCGGGTATAGGACCAGCGCATCAGCGAACGCCAGTCCGTGCGCACGGCCAGGGCATAGAACTTCCTGGCATTGGCGTAATCACCCGCGCTGTAGCAATCGCGGAATAACGACAGGCAGCGCTGGGCCAGGAACGCCTGGCGCAAGTCCTGCAAATCAGCGGGCATGCGCGCCGGGGAAAACACTTCCTCCACCATGCCCACACCGGCCGCCAGGCTCTGCTTGAGGTCGTGGCGCATGCTGCCCGGGTGCTTGTAGATCAGTGCCAATGGCTGGTCGAGCACACTGCACGGGAACCGCGCCAGCACCTGGGCGAACACCGGCAGGTCTTCGGCGTTACGCAAATGCTCGGGATAATTACCGGGCGCGAACACCTCGCGGTGCATGGCGCAGGCGCCATTGGACAGCGACACGGTCTTGTCCAGCAAGTACCCACGCACCCGTTCGCGCGCCGTGACGGGCAAAGGCTTAACGTGATGCAGCGTACGGGAGCCGTCCTCGAACACCGACCAATGGCCGCCGATAATCAACCGCGTCTGGGGAGCGGCCGCAATATGCTGCGTCACTGCCTTCAGCGCCCCCGGCGCCATCTCGTCATCGGCGTCAAGAAAGATCAGGTACTGTCCCTTCCCCTTCAGGATGCCCAGGTTACGCACAGAAGCCAGGCCGCCATTGACCTTGCGTATCACGCGAAAAAGCCCCGGGTGCTCATCCTGCAAGTGCTCCAGCACCTGAGGAGTTTCGTCCGTGGAGCCATCATCGATGACCAACAGCTCTGCGTTCGCCTGCCCTAGCTGCGCCAACACCGAGTTCACCGCACGGGGCAAGGTCTTGGCGTAGTTGTAGGCCGGGATAACAACGCTAATCAGTAATTCAGTCAACGGTGTAGTCGTCCGCGCCATCCTTGACCACCAAAATGTCTTCCATGATGAGGTACTGCAGATCCGAGCCGAAGAACATATTCAGCGCATCGGTGGGCGAGCAGATCATCGGCTCGCCACGGCGGTTGAGCGAGGTGTTCAACGACACGCCATTGCCGGTCAGCACCTCCAGCGCTTTCATCATGTCGTAGTAACGCGGGTTGTAATCGCGCTTGAGCACCTGGGCGCGGGATGTACCGTCTTCGTGGACCACCTCCGGCACGCGGGTTTTCCACTCCTCGGCCACTTCGAAAGTGAAGGTCATGAACGGCGCCGGGTGATCGACCTTAATCATCTGCGGCGCGACGGTGTCGAGCATGGACGGGCAGAAAGGCCTCCAGCGCTCGCGGAACTTGATCTGGTGGTTGATCCGGTCCGCCACGCCGGTGGCGCTTGGGCAACCGATGATCGAGCGCCCGCCGAGGGCACGTGGGCCGAACTCCATGCGGCCCTGGAACCAGGCCACCGGATTGCCATCCACCATGATCTTGGCGATTTTTTCCGGCATGTTGTCGAGCTTGCGCCACGTCGGCGCACTCGGGTGACGGGCGCAGGCCGCGATCACATCTTCGTTGCTGTAGGAAGGGCCGAGGTAGACGTGCTCCATCTTCTCCACCGGCACGCCACGGGCATGGGACACATAGGCTGCGGCACCTACCGCAGTGCCGGCGTCACCGGATGCAGGCTGCACGAACAGTTCCTTGATGTCATCGCGCGCGATGATTTTCTGGTTCAGCTTGACGTTCAACGCACAGCCGCCAGCGAAAGCGAGCTTGCCGGTTTCCTTGAGCACGTCACCCAGGTAGTAGTCGATCATCTGCAACGCCAGTTTCTCGAACAGCGCTTGCATGCTCGCGGCGTAGTGGATGTACGGCTCGTCGGCGATATCGCCTTCGCGCTTGGGGCCCAGCCACTCGATCAGCTTGGGCGAGAAGTAAAAGCCCTTGCCGTTCTCTTTGTAGCGACGCAGGCCAATGACGTTGGCGTAGTCGGTGTTAATCACCAACTCGCCATTCTCGAACGAGGCCAAACGCGAGAAATCGTACTTGCTGGCATCGCCGTAGGGCGCCATGCCCATGACCTTGAACTCGCCGTCGAGCATCTCGAAACCGAGGAACTCGGTGATCGCGCCGTAGAGGCCGCCCAGGGAATCCGGGTCGAAGAATTCCTTGATCTTGTGGATCTTGCCGTTTTCGCCGTAGCCGAAGAACGTGGTGGCGTACTCGCCCTTGCCGTCGATCCCCAGGATCGCGGTTTTCTCTTTGAAACCGGAGCAGTGGTAGGCGCTGGAGGCGTGGGCCAGGTGATGCTCGACCGGCTCGATCTTGATCTTCTTCGGGTCGAAGCCCAGTTGCTCCAGGCACCAGACGATTTTGTTGCGATAACGCTTGTAGCGCCGGTTGCCCATCAGGATCGCGTCAAGGGCGCGGTCCGGGGCGTACCAATAGCGCTTGGCGTAGTGCCAACGGGCCTTGCCGAACAGGCTGATGGGTGCGAACGGGATCGCCACCACATCGACGTCGCCGGGCTTGATGCCGGCCTGTTCCAGGCAGAATTTCGCCGATTCGTAGGGCATGCGGTTCTTTGCATGTTTGTCGCGTACGAAGCGCTCTTCTTCAGCCGCTGCGATCAGCTTGCCGTCGATATACAGGGCTGCGGAAGGATCATGGCTAAGGGCGCCGGACAGGCCAAGAATCGTCAATGCCACAGGGGTCTAGCCTCTAGTAAGTCTGCATGCGGGCGGCGGGCGCCCGAGATGAATGTGCCCTCGCACAGCGGCGACAGGCAGTAAAAGGGCGGGATTATAGCCTAATAAGGCCAGGGTCTGTAGACACGCCTTTGACGCAGGCCAAGCCCTGTGGCAGCCAGCCCAGGCGCGCAACATCGAGCCTGCCGGTTCGCTACTCGCCAGCTACCCTGCTCACAGGAGCGCGACGCGCCGGGACTTTTTCCCGCGCCACCACCACCAAAGGACAGTATGGCGAGGCCGTCAATAACGATAGGGTGCTAAATAAATCCGCCCGCCACGCTCATCAATCGTTACACTCGCGCCCCTTTTTTTGCCGCCACCCTGCGTGCGGCCCACTACGGACCTTTACCACCCCAATGAAAACAGTTGCCCGCGCCCCTTTCGTCCTCCTCACGCTGTGGGGCTTTATCGGCACCAGCCATGCCCAAAGCCCCGCCCTGGAGCTCGACCCCAGCGTGGTCAGCGGCTCGCGCAGTATCAGCTCCAGCTTTGACCTGCCCTACTCCGTGGACGCCATCAGCCGCGAGCAGATCAGCGACGGCCAACTGGGCATCAACGCCTCCGAAGCACTGTCACGCGTGCCGGGGTTGGTGGTGCAAAACCGCCAGAACTATGCACAGGACTTGCAGATTTCCTCCCGCGGCTTCGGCGCTCGCTCGGCCTTCGGCGTGCGCGGCATCAAGCTGATCGCCGACGGCATCCCCGCCAGCACCCCGGACGGCCAGGGCCAGGCTGCCACGTTCAACCTCGACACCGCCGAGCGCATCGAAGTGCTGCGCGGCCCGGCCGCCAGCCTGTACGGCAGCAACGCCGGCGGAGTGATCCAGATGTTCTCCCGCGAGGGCGAAGGCCCGCCGCGCATCGGCGCCGAAACCCTGTTCGGCAGCGATGGCCTGAACCGCAACCACCTCAGCGCCGAAGGCGAGGTGGAGGGCGCAGGCTTTGTCCTCGATGCCTCCAGCCTGGACACCGACGGCTACCGCGACCACAGCAGCGCACGCCGCGACCAGACCTTCGCCAAGCTCAACTTCAAGCCCGACGATGACAGCAAGATGGCGCTGATCTACAGCAGCCTGGAACAGAACGGCACCCAGGACCCGCTGGGCCAGACCTGGGCGGGGTACAAGGCCGACCCGCGCTCGGTGACGCCGAACGCCCTGAACTACAACACCCGCAAAAGCATCGACCACCAGCAACTGGGCATGAACTACGAACGCTATATCGGCGACGCGACCTTGCAGGTCAACGCCTACACCGGGCAGCGCAGCGTGATTCAGTACCTGTCGATTCCCAAGACGATTAAAAACGACAAGGGCGAGACCATCCCCAATCCCGCCAACGAACGCGGCGGCGGCGTGGTGCAGTTCGACCGCACCTTCTACGGTGCCGGCGTGCGCTGGCTGCAACCGGTTGAGGGCGTGGCCGGCGAGCTGACGCTGATCGGCGGCCTGGACTTCGACCAGAGCCAGGACGACCGCCACGGCTACCAGAATTACAAAGGCAGCCAGTTGGGGGTCAAGGGCGAGGAGCGTCGCGACGAAGTGGACACCGCCCGCAGCCTCGACCCCTATATCCAGGCCAACTGGGCCCTGGGCCGCTGGACCCTGCAAGCCGGCCTGCGCCACAGCACCATGGAAATGGACGTTGACGACAAGTTCCTCAGCAACGGCGACGCCAGCGGCAACAAGCGCTACCAGAAAACCACACCGTCCATGAGCGCCCTGTACGCCTTCACCGAGAACCTGCACGGCTACGTCAGCGCCGGCAAAGGCTTCGAGACCCCGACCCAGGCCGAACTGGCCTACGCCCCCGGCGGCGACGAAGGCTTCAACTTCGGCCTCAAGCCCTCGCAAAGTACCCAGTACGAAATCGGCCTGAAAGCCAAGGTCGGCCAGGACACGCGGATCAACGCCGCGGTGTTCCAGATCACCACCGAGGATGAGTTGGTGGTGGCTGGCTCCGACGCTGGCCGCACCAGCTATCAAAACGCCGGCCGCACCCTGCGCCGCGGCTTCGAGCTGGGCCTGGAGAGCCAACTCAGCGAGCACTGGAGCACCAGCCTGGCCTACACCCGCTTGCAGGCCACCTATGACAGCGACTTTGTCAGCGTAAGCGGAAAGACTAAAAACCCAGTCGACAAAGGCAACTACCTGCCCGGCGTGCCCCAAACCACCCTCTTCGCCGAGCTGAACTGGAAACCCCGGGACTGGGTCAGCACCGCCGTCGAAGGCCTGTACCGCAGCAAGGTCTACGTCGAAGACACCAACCAGCAGCGCGCGGCCCCGGCCTACAGCGTGTTCAACTGGCGCGCCCGCTTCGAGCAGAAGGCCCAGCACTGGACCTTCCACCAGACCCTACGCCTGGACAACCTGCTGGACCGCCAGTACGTGGGCTCGGTGATCGTCGGCGACGGCAACCACCGCTACTACGAAGCCGCGCCGGGGCGCTCGTGGTATGCGGGGGCGGGGGCTGAGTACAACTTTTGACGTGACGCGGGAACAGGCTTGTGCCGGAACCAGGGCTTACCGAGGTAAGCGCTGGTCGATCACCCGGTACAGGGCGCTGTCCGGCGCCCAGTTACGCATGAACCGCGCGCGGTCGCGGGCGTAGGCCGGGGCGAAGCTGCTGGCGGATGAGTGCTGGCACATCGAATCCAAGTCGATCAGCGCCCAGCGGTCCTCGTGCCAGAACAGGTTGTGGCCCTTGAAATCGCCGTGGCTGATGCGCTCGCGGATCAATTCGGCGAACAGTTGATCCAACGCCTGCAACTCACGCTCGGGCGCGGCACCGCTGGCCACGTAGGGGGCAAAGCGCTCGAGAATGTCCGGGCCCGGCAGGTACTCGGTCACCAGGTAAGCGCTACGGCGTAGCCACAGAAAGCGTTTTTCCAGCAAGGCCAGTGGCTTGGGCGTGGCGATCCCCAGGAACACCAGGCGATTGCCTTCACGCCAGGAGTGCCAGGCGCGGCTCGGGCGCCAGAAGCGCTTGAGCCAGTGGGCAAAGCCCTTGATGTTGTAGCGCTTGATAAGCAGGGTGCGCCCCGCCACGTCCACCCGGCCCACGCTGGCCGCGCCGCCGGTTTTATACAGGTGGCCCTGGTCGAGCAAGGCGTCGGCCTGCTCCAGCACCGGCAACATGGCCGCTTCTTCTTCGCGGCGGATGGCGCGCAACATAAACGCACCACGCTGCACGGCGAACAGGGTGCATTCGCGGCCAACCTTTTTCAGCCAATCGCGCAGGCGCCAGGCCCGCACGCGATCGACCTGCTTTTGCAGGGATTCGAGGGGCAAGGCGTGCTCGCCGTTGCTGAGCAGGTAATGCACCAGCAGCTCTTCGGTGAAGGGCTCCAGGGCCTTGGGCAACTGGGCGAAAAACACCCCGAGGTTTTCCAGCACCTTGTCCCGCGACAGGGGTTTACCGGCCTGTTCGGCGCAGATCCCCGCACCGTCGATCAAATACAGCTCACCGCCGTGGCGCAGCAGGTTATCCAGGTGCAGGTCTTCCTGCCACAGGCCTTTGGCGTGCAACTGGCCGATGGCGGCCAGGGCTTCGCCCAGCACCGCGACTTGCTCGTCGGCCAGCACCGGCAGGGCTTGTACCGCTTGCCAGGCCTCGCCCAGGCTCTGCGCGCCTTCCAGGTACTCGAACAACAGCCAGCCGCCCGCGCCTTCCTGCAAGCCATCGGCCAACAGCAGCGGCGTGGTCAGGCCCTGTTCGGCGAGCAAACGCACACCGGCCAGTTCACGCTGAAAATGCCGCGCAGCCTTGCTGCCCACCAGCAACTTGGCCAGCACCGCCCGCCCGCGCCAGACCCCAGCCCCCACATAACGCTGGCCCGGCAATACCCGCAACAGGCTGAGCAACTGCAAATCAGCAGGCCCCGCGGCGTCGGCCAGGGTCAGGCTGATGGGTAGCGCGGGCGTGCGACCGGCATTTTTGAGTTCGGACAAACCCATCAACGGGCCTCCTTATGGCTACTGCGTGCGCCCAGGCGTACGAGCCAGGCGTCCACCAGGGTGCTGTCGGTGGGCTGGTCCAGGTAGGCCGCCAGCAATATGCGTACATCCGCCGCATTCCATACTCGCGCCGTGCGGCGCAACAAGGGCTCCAGGTCCTTGACCCGGTCGCGCACGCCAAACAGCAGGGGCCGGGTTTTCTCCAGGTCGATCAACTGGGCCTGGTAACCGTCGCCACTGGCCTGCAAAAAGATGTGCTTGGGGTAGAAGCAGCCGTGGATCTGGCGCAAGCCGTGCAGTTGGCGGGCCAGCACGCCACAGGCCTGCAAAATTGCCCGGTGCTGTACAGCGCTCAGCTCGGCCCAGCGCTGCAACAGCGAATCGAGGTCGTCCCAGCCGTCCAGGGCCCGGGTCAGCAGCAGCGCACGGGTTTCGCCGGGCACTTTGCGCTCGCCGAAAAACGCCGCCTCCAACGCGGGGATGCCCAGGCGCTGGTAACGGCTGATATTACGAAACTCCCGGGCGAAGCTCGGCTCGCCAAACGGGCGATGCAAGGTGCGGGTCAGGTAGTTGCTCTGGCGCTTGAGGTAGAAGCCCTGCCCTTCCAGGTCCAGGCGATACACGCTGCTCCAGCCGCCACGGCTACTGTTGGGCTCGTCCACCGCCTCAAGCTCTTTGGCCCAGAGCGCGTCGAAAGTGCCCAGGCCATGACGTTCCAGCAAGGCGCGATCCTGCGCCGACATAAAGTCCATCATTCGCGCCCCTCGAAAAATCTCACCACGTGCCGCACCCGCTGCTTATCCGCCGCATTGAGGCGCAAGCGTTGGGTGTATTGCAGGTAAAAGCGCAGGCGCTGGGTGGCCGAAAGATGATATTTGGCCACTTTGTCCAGGCACGCCAAGTCCTTGGTAATACGGTATTTGAGCCAGAAGCCGCGCCAGAAATCACCGTTGGGGCAGTCGATCAGATAGAGGCGATCCTCTTTATCGATCAACAGGTTGCGCCACTTCAGGTCGTTGTGAGTAAAGCAATGCTCGTGCATCGCCCGAGTGTAGAGCGCCAGTTGCCGGCTCAGGCCATCGACCCAGGCCCGGTCCTTGAGGCGCGGGTCCTGGCGCTTGGCCAGGGCCGACAGGTCTTCGGTGTGCGGCAGCTCGCGGGTAATCATCGCCCCGCGGTCATAGGCCAGGCCTTTGCGTTCCAGGCCCCAGGCAATGACGTCGGCGGTGGGGATGCCCCACTTGGCGAAGCGCTTGAGGTTCTGCCATTCGGCCTTGACCCGCGGCTTGCCCAGGTAACGGCGCAGGCCCTTGCCGGCGCCCCTGTAGCGCTTGACGTAGTAGTGAATGCCGCCACGTTCGACGCGGATCACTTCCGACAAGGGGTCGTGGGTCAGGCGTTCGCCCTTGAGGGCAAATACGGCGTCCAGGCTGCCGAAGTCCTGGTCCAGGTGACGGTAGGCCGGCTCCAGGTTCCAACCCGCCATCAGAGCGCATCTCCGTAACGCTGCTTGCGCTCGTAGAGTTTCTTGGCCCGGCCCTCCAGGCGCGACAGCAAGGGCGCTTCGTCGCGCAGGATCTGGCGCAACGGCAGCAGGAAATAGCCCTTGAGAAAGCGCAGCTTGTCACGCGGGGTCAGGCCGATGTCCAGCGCCGAGAAGTAGAGCGCGGCCAGGTCCTTGTTGCGCCAGCGCTTGGTAATGGCCGGGCGGGTCTGGGCGCGGTGCAGGTCGATGACCGACAGTTTGAGGTCGTCGGCGCGCACCGGTTTGTCGGTGTGCAGCAGGAAGTGGCAGATGTAGCAGTCGCGGTGGTTGACCCCGGCGCGGTGCATCATGCCGGTCATGCGCGCCACTTCGTCGATCAGCGCACGCTTGAGGCGCGGCGCCGGCGGGTGGGCGCGCCAGTCGAGGCTGAAGTCTTCGAGGCTGATGGTCGGCGCCAGTTCTTCGGTCACGATGAACGAATGCTGGTCCGCCGGGTTGCTGCCCCGCTCGCCATAGGCCACGGCGGTCATGGTCGGCACGCCGGCCTGATGCAAGCGTTCCAGCGCCCGCCATTCCTGGCCGGCACCGAGTACCGGCAGCTTGGCGGTGAGCAGGTTTTTGAAGATTTCGCCCCAACCGATGCCGCGGTGGATTTTCACGAAATAGCCGCGCCCTTCGACCTCGGTGCGCAGGGTGCGGCGGGCCTCCAGTTCGCGGTAAACCTGGCCGCTCAAGGCTTCGACTTCGGTGAACGCATCGCGCCCGGCCCAAAGGCGCTTGAACGGTTCGGCGAGAATCAGTTTCATTGCGCTTGCTCCGCCAAAATCACATCTGCCGCGTGCTGCGGCATGCTGTAGAGGTCGGCCGTGTCGGCGAAGGCCAGGCCGTTGAGGCTCCAGGCCTTACGGGCCGCATCGTCGGCCAACATGGTGGCCAGGTACTGCGCCAATTGGGCTTGGTCGAAGGGTTCGTCCAGCACCAGGCCCGCGTCCGCCTCGCGGATGTAGTGGGCATAACCGCACACCGCGCTGACCAACACCGGCAACCCCGCCACCACGGCTTCGAGCAGCACGGTGCCGGTGTTTTCGTTGTACGCCGGGTGGATCAACAGGTCGGCGCCCAGCAAGAAGCGCGGGATGTCGCTGCGCCCCTTGAGGAACTGCACCTGGTCGCCCAAGCCCAATGTGGCACTTTGCAATTGGAATACCTTGGGGTCGTCCTGGCCGATTACAAACAGCCGCGTGCGTTTTTTCAGTTCCGCCGGCAGCGCCGCCAGGGCCTTGAGGCTGCGGTCCACGCCCTTGGTCTTGAACCCGGAGCCGATCTGCACCAGCAGCAGGTCGCTGTCGCCCAAGTTGAACTCACGGCGGAACTGCGCACGGATTTCGTCGGCATTGGCCGGTGCGCGGCGGTCCTGGGCGATGCCCGGGGGCAGCAGGTGGAAGCGCTCCAGCGGCGTGTCGTAGTGCTTGATGAACAGCGGTTGTTGCACCTCGGAGATCATCAGCACCTGGGTTTTCGCGTCTTTGCCGAACACCGCCCGCTCGTACTCGGCAAAGTGCCGGTAGCGGCCCCAGCGGCGGTACAGCGGGTTGCGCAGGGTTTGCGCCTTGTCTTCAAAACAGCCGTCGGCGGCGTAGTAGACGTCCAGGCCGGGCATTTTGTTGAAGCCGATCAAGCGGTCCACCGGGCGGCGGGCCAGGTCGGCCTGCATCCATTCGGTGAGTTTTTCGTTGCGCCTGTGATTGAAGAACGCCTTGACCGGCGCCACCAGCACCTCGAAACCGGGCGGGATATCGCCTTCCCAGATCAGGGTGTAGACGCGGATCTGGTGCCCGCGCTGCTGGCACTCCAGGGCGATGCGCATGAAGTCGCGCTGCAAACCGCCAAACGGGAAGTATTTATAAAGGACGAAAGCCAGTTGCATCAGCGCAATTCCTCAGCCAGTAACAACGTGCTTAAACGGCTAGCAACACGCTCGGGATTGACGCGAGTGAAGCACAGCGGCCACTCGCGCTTGAGATCGAACCGCTGCTGGTCCCGCGCAGTCGGTTGATAAGTGCATTTTTTTTGCAGGCACGGCGCGCAGGGAAAATCGCTGGCCAGGTGCACCTGGCTCTTGCCGTAGGCGCCAGTCAGGCCGACGTTGGTGGGGCCGAACAGGGAGATGGTCGGCACGTCCAGCGCCGCGGCCAAGTGGCCTAACCCGGTATCCACCGCCACGCACGCCTGGGCGGCGGCCAACACTTTGGCCACACCGGCCAGGTTCAATTTGGGCAGCACCTGGGCATGGGGAAAACCGCTGGCGATGCGCTCGGCCCGGGCCTTTTCCGCCGGGTTACCCCACGGCAGCTTCACTTCCAAGCCATGGTGGCCCACGCGTTCGGCCAACTCGCGCCAATAGGCTTCGGGCCAGTGCTTGGTGTCCCAGGTGGTGCCGTGCAAGAACAGCACGAACGGCTGGCGACGCGGCAGCTCCACCAGTTTCTCGATGCTCAAACCGTAGTCGCCCAAGCCCTTGGGCAAGTCGTAGCCCAGGGCCACGGCGAACAACTGGCGCAGGCGTTCAACCGCATGCTGCCCACGGGCCACTGCCAAGCGCCGGGAATAGAAGCGCGCCGCCAACGGCTCGCGGGCCGACTGGCGATCGAAACCGGCCACCGGGGCGCGAACATAGCGGGTCAGCCAGGCACTTTTGAGCAGGCCCTGGGCGTCGATCACTAGGTCGTATTTGTTGGCGCGCACGCTTTGCTTGAAGCGCCGCCATTCGCCACTTTTGAAGGTTTGCCAGAGGTTCTGCCGCCAGCGGCGGATCGCCACGGGCAACACCTTGCCCACGGCCGGGTGCCAAGTGGGGATCTCGGCGAAGCCTTCTTCCACCACCCAATCGAAGGTGATGCCGGGGATGGCACGGGCGGCGTCCGTCAGGGCGGGCAAGGTGTGGATGACGTCGCCCAGGGACGAGGTCTTGATGAGCAATACCCGCAACTTAACGGACCTCGACCGGGGCGCTGTGCAAGCGCTGCAAGGCGTCCACCACCGGTTGCGGCATCAATTGGCGCAGGCAGTTGTAATGGCCGAAACGGCAGGTGCGGTCAAAACAGGGGCTGCAATCGAGGCCCAGGCGTACGATTTCAACCTGGTCGGCCAGCGGCGGGGTGAACCCCGGCGAGGTCGAACCGTACACCGCCACCAATGGGCGGTTCAGCGCGGCCGCCACGTGCATCAGCCCGGAATCGTTGGACACCACCGCGTCCGCGCAGGACAGCAGGTCGATGGCTTCGGCCAGCGAGGTGCCGCCACTGAGGTTCATCGCCTCCTCGCGCAGCCCCGGGATCAGGCGGTTGCGGATGTCTTCGCCGACGCTGTGGTCGTTTTTCGAGCCAAATAGCCAGACCTGCCAGCCTTCGCGGATTTTCAGCTCCGCGACCTTGGCGTAGTGCTCCGACGGCCAGCGCTTGGACTCGCCGAACTCAGCGCCCGGGCACAGGGCCAGCACCGGGCGATCCAGGCTCAGGCCGAACTTGGCCAGGGCTGCATCGCGGGTCAGCGGGTCGATTTGCAGGGCCGGGCGCGGGTAAGGCGTAGGCAACTCGGCGCCCGGCGCGTAGGCCAGGGCCATGAAGCGCTCGATCATCAGCGGGTAGCGTTCTTTGTCGAGGCGGCGCACGTCGTTGAGTAGGCCGTAGCGGAACTCGCCACGCCAACCGGTGCGCTGGGGGATGCCGGCGAAGAACGGCACCAACGCCGATTTCAGCGAATTGGGCAGCAGGATCGCCTGGTCGTATTGGCCCGCCAGGGTTTTGCCGATGCGCCGACGCGTCGCCAGCTCCAGGGCGCCGTGGCCGAGGGGGAAACTCAGGGCCTGGCGAACTTCGGGCATGCGTTCCAGGATCGGCCGGCTCCACTCGGGGGCCAGCACGTCGATTTCGCACTGCGGGTGACGTTGCTTGAGGCACTGGAACAGTGTCTGCGCCATCACCATGTCACCGACCCAACTGGGTCCAACGATCAGGATATTCATGTAGTTCCCACAAACGATACGGGGAGGCTTACGCCTCCCCGCCTCGATAGTCATTGTGAAGCGGCGCCCCCAGTGGGGCGCCGCTCGCACATTAGATGTGCGTCGCCCGCATCAGCTTAGCCCCAGCTCGCGCCAAATCCGCAGGACTTGCTGGCGTTCGTCCACGAACTGGTCCCCTGCCACCACGCCAGCCTCGTTCTGCAAGGCCTGGCGGTGCGCGGCGGCGCGGTAGGCCTTGTACACCTCGCGCAGCAGGCTGGCATCGGCCACGGGCATCAGCCCTACCTGCTCCAGCCCTTCCAGAATGCGGATATTGTCGGTGTAGCGCAGCAACGACGGATGTTGCGCAGACCACGCCAAAGCGGCGTATTGCACCATAAATTCAATATCGACGATACCTCCGGCGTCCTGCTTGAGGTCGAACGGTGCGCTGGCCTGGAAGGCATTGGCGCCCGTGCCGGCCGCCGTGGCCTTGGTGCCGAGGTTGTCGCGCATCTTGGCGCGCATCTCGCTGACTTCCTGGCGCAGCTTGGGCAGATCCTGCTCGCGCCCCAGTACCCGGGCGCGCACCTGCTCGAAGGCGAGGCCCACCTCCTCACTGCCCACCAACACCCGCGCCCGCACCAGGGCCTGGTGCTCCCAGGTCCAGGCCTCGTTCAACTGATAGCGCTCGAAGGCGCCGAGGGAGCTGACTAGCAGCCCGGATGCGCCCGAAGGTCGCAGGCGCATGTCCACTTCGTAAAGCTGGCCGGAGTTGGTCTGGGTGGTCAGTAGGTGAATGATGCGCTGGCCCAGACGGGTGAAAAACTGCGCGCCGTCGATGGGTTTGGCGCCATCGGTCTCGGCCTGCGGGTCGCCGTCGTGGATGAACACCAGGTCCAGGTCCGAGCCGTGGCCCAGCTCCAGGCCACCCACCTTGCCGTAGCCGACGATGATGAAGCCCGGGTCGCACAGGGTGCCGTCGGTGCGTTGCGGCACGCCGTACTTGGCCACGGTCTGACGCCAGGCCAGGGCCAGCACTTGTTCGAGAATCGCCTCGGCGAGCCAGGTCAGGTAGTCGCTGACTTTCATCAACGGCAGGCTGCCGGCGATTTCCGAGGCTGCGACGCGCAAACGGTGGGCCAGTTTGAAATGGCGCAGGGCCTCCATCTGCTGCTCCAAGTCATCCTCGGGAATGCGCGTCAGGCGCTCGCGCAATTCGGCGGCCAACTCCGGCGCCAGGGGCGGCTTGAACAGGCGCCCCTCGTTGAGCAACTCGTCGAGCAGCAGCGGAAAACGGGTGATCTGCTCGGCGATCCAGGGGCTGGCGGCACATAGCGTCAGCAGGCGGCGCAAGGCCCCAGGGTTTTCCGTGAGCAGCACCAGGTAGGCCGAACGCCGCGCCACCGCTTCCACCAGCGGCAGTACCCGTTCGAGCACCAGGTCCGGGTTGGCGTGCTCTACAGCCTGGGCCAGCAAACGGGGAATGAACGCATCCAGGCGCTCGCGGCCCAAGCGCTGCATGGCCCGCAACTGCGGGCTACCACGCAGGCCGGCCAAGGCTTTGAGGGCTTTGGGGCCATCGACAAAACCGCCCTCGTGCAATTGCCGGCACGCGGCCTCTTCGTCCTGGGCGTCCTCCCACAGCGGCAGCCATTCGCCGCCGACCACCACTTCGCTTTCCTCGCCTTCGTCTTCATCCGGGTCGGCGATAACCTGGCGGAAATGCCAATCCACCCGGCTGCGCCAGTACATCAGTTGTTCGTGGAACGCCGCCCAGTCGGTAAAGCCGAGCATGAAGGCGATGCGCGCCTGATCCTGCTCGCCATCGGGGAGCATTTGGGTCTGGCGGTCGGCAATCGCCTGGATCGCGTGCTCGGTGTAACGCAGGAACTCATAACCTTCGCGCAGCTCGCCGACCACTGCCGGCGGCAGGTAGCCCTGCCCTTCGAGAGTGCCAAGCACCTTTAATAGAGGCCGCTGTTGCAGGCTCAGGTCGCGGCCGCCGTGGATCAGTTGAAAGGCCTGGGCGATGAACTCCACCTCGCGGATGCCGCCGGAGCCAAGCTTGATGTTGTCGGCCATGCCCTTGCGCCGCACTTCCTGCTGGATCAACTGCTTCATGGTGCGCAGCGCTTCGATCGCGGAGAAGTCCAGGTAACGCCGGTAAACGAAGGGCCGCAGCAGGTCGAGCAGATGCCCGCCGGCCACTTGGTCGCCCGCCACCACCCGCGCCTTAATCATCGCGTAGCGTTCCCAGTCACGGCCCTGGTCCTGGTAGTACTGCTCCAGCGCATTGAAGCTCAGCACCAGGGCACCGGACGAGCCATAGGGCCGCAGGCGCATATCGACGCGAAAAACGAAGCCATCGACGGTCATCGGGTCGAGGGCTTTTATCAGGCGCTGGCCCAGGCGGATGAAGAACTCCTGGTTGTCCAGCGCACGCTTGACCCCCACCGTCTCGCCGCCCTCGGGGTAGGCGAAGATCAGGTCGATGTCCGAAGACAGGTTGAGTTCCACCGCACCCAACTTGCCCATGCCCAGGATTACCATCGGCTGCGGCTCGCCGCTGCGCGCGCCGGTGGGCGTGCCGAACTGTTGGCAATGGCGCAGGTACAACCATTGATAGGCTTGGTCGATGCAGGCGTCGGCCATGTCCGAAAGGTCGCGGCAGGTCTGCACCAGGTCAGCCTGGCGGGTCAGGTCGCGCCAGATGATCCGCACCTGGTGGCGCGTGCGCTGGCGGCGCAGGATGCGAGCCAGCTCATCATCGGTGTCGGCGGCCGCCACGGTGCTGGCGATCTGCGCGCACAACTCGCCCGGCCCATAGGCGCGGTCCAACTCGCCGGACTGCACCAGCGCCAGCAACATCAAAGGGTCACGCACACTCTGTTCAATCACGAAGTCGCTGGCTGCCGTGACGCGGGCAAAGGCCGCCCAACGCTCGGCGGGCCAGGCGGCCAGGCCATGGTCATCGTCAAGGGCTGCCACGGCGGCGCGAAACGCCTGCTCGGCGCGGCTGACCAATGGCAGGAGAATGGCCGGCAGTTCGGTCAACGGGGGCAGGCTCATGGTCTATCCTTGGTCGGCATTAGAAAGAGGGCAATGTAGTGAACGCCCGAAAAGCGCTACCTGACTGACTGTCCAACAAAAGTTAGAAATAGCTGAAAACTGTATTTTTTTGGTAGCGAACATCAACCCGTCACCTTTCATTGCTCGACAAAGACCTGCAATAACGTTTTTTCTCATCAACCAATAGGAGCAGACGGGTCACTCTTCTGTAGTTTTACTACTCGTCTATACATCCGAAGGGCTGAAATGGCCGACGATTTGTAGTAAAACTACACGACGCCGGAACAACCTGCCGGCCATCCAAGAATTTTATGTCGTCTGCCCACAAGGCCAGTCGCAAACTCAGGCAACCGATTCTGGTAGCCTTTCCGCCCTGGAGCAAGCCATGCAAGACCTCGATCCCGTCGAAACCCAGGAATGGCTGGACGCCCTGGAATCGGTTCTCGACAAAGAAGGCGAAGACCGTGCTCACTATCTGATGACCCGTATGGGCGAACTCGCGACCCGCAGCGGCTCGCAACTGCCCTACGCCATCACCACGCCGTACCGCAACACCATCCCCGTTACCCACGAAGCACGCATGCCTGGCGACCTGTTCATGGAACGCCGCATTCGCTCGCTGGTACGCTGGAACGCGATGGCCATGGTGATGCGCACGAACTTGAAAGATTCTGACCTGGGCGGTCACATCTCCAGCTTCGCCTCCAGCGCAACCCTGTATGACATCGGCTTCAACTACTTCTTCCAGGCCCCCACCGACGAACACGGCGGCGACCTGATCTACTTCCAGGGCCACACCTCGCCAGGCGTCTACGCCCGTGCGTTCATGGAAGGCCGCATTACCGAAGAGCAAATGAACAACTTCCGCCAGGAAGTGGACGGTGGCGGCCTCTCGTCGTACCCGCACCCTTGGCTGATGCCTGATTTCTGGCAGTTCCCCACCGTGTCCATGGGCCTGGGCCCGATCCAGGCGATCTACCAGGCACGCTTCATGAAGTACCTGGAAGCGCGCGGCTTCATCCCCGCCGGCAAGCAGAAAGTCTGGTGCTTCCTGGGTGACGGCGAGTGCGACGAGCCCGAATCCCTGGGCGCCATCTCCCTGGCCGGCCGCGAGAAGCTCGACAACCTGATCTTCGTCATCAACTGCAACCTGCAGCGCCTCGACGGCCCGGTTCGCGGCAACGGCAAGATCATCCAGGAACTCGAAGGCGTGTTCCGTGGCGCCCAGTGGAACGTGACCAAAGTCATCTGGGGCCGTTTCTGGGACCCACTGCTGGCCAAGGACGTGGACGGTATCCTGCAACGTCGCATGGACGAAGTCATCGACGGCGAATACCAGAACTACAAGGCCAAGGACGGCGCGTTCGTCCGTGAGCACTTCTTCAACACCCCTGAACTCAAGGCGATGGTTGCCGACTTGTCCGACGACGAGATCTGGAAGCTCAACCGTGGCGGCCACGACCCGTACAAGGTCTACGCGGCGTACCACCAAGCGGTCAACCACAAAGAACAGCCGACCGTGATCCTGGCCAAGACCATCAAGGGTTATGGCACTGGCGCCGGCGAAGCGAAGAACACCGCGCACAACACCAAGAAAGTCGATGTCGACAGCCTGAAGTTGTTCCGCGACCGCTTCGACATCCCGGTCAAGGACGATGAGCTGGAAAACCTGCCGTTCTTCAAACCCGAAGAAGGCAGCGCCGAAGCCCGTTACCTGAGCGAACGCCGCACCGCACTGGGTGGTTTCGTGCCACAGCGCCGCGCCAAGAGCATCAGCATCCCGACGCCGCCCCTGGACACCCTCAAGGCGATCCTGGACGGCTCGGGCGACCGTGAAATCTCCACCACCATGGCCTTCGTGCGCATCCTGGCGCAACTGGTCAAGGACAAGGAAATCGGCCCACGCATCGTGCCGATCATCCCGGACGAAGCCCGTACCTTCGGCATGGAAGGCATGTTCCGCCAACTGGGCATCTACTCCTCCGTCGGCCAGCTCTACGAGCCCGTCGATAAAGACCAGGTGATGTTCTACCGCGAAGACAAGAAGGGCCAGATCCTCGAAGAAGGCATCAACGAAGCGGGCGCCATGAGTTCCTTCATCGCTGCCGGTACGTCGTACTCCAGCCACAACCAGCCGATGCTGCCGTTCTACATCTTCTACTCGATGTTCGGCTTCCAGCGCATTGGCGACCTGGCCTGGGCCGCTGGCGACAGCCGCACCCGTGGTTTCCTGATCGGTGGCACCGCCGGGCGCACCACGCTCAACGGCGAAGGCCTGCAACACGAAGACGGTCACAGCCACATCCTGGCGGGCACCATCCCGAACTGCCGTACCTTTGATCCGACCTACGGCTATGAGCTGGCGGTCATCATCCAGGACGGCATGAAGAAAATGACCGAAGAGCAACAGGACGTTTTCTACTACATCACCGTGATGAACGAGTCCTACCAGCAGCCAGCCATGCCGGCCGATGTCGAGGAAGGCATCGTCAAGGGCATGTACCTGCTTGAAGAAGACACCCGCGAAGCGGCCCACCACGTGCAACTGATGGGCTCCGGCACCATCCTGCGTGAAGTGCGCGAAGCGGCGAAGATCCTGCGCGAAGAGTTCAACATCGGCGCCGACGTATGGAGCGTGACCAGCTTCAACGAACTGCGTCGCGACGGCCTCGCCGTGGAGCGCAGCAACCGCCTGCACCCAGGCCAGAAGCCTGCGCTGAGCTACGTCGAAGAGTGCCTGAGCGGCCGTAAGGGTCCGGTCATCGCCTCCACCGACTACATGAAGTTGTTCGCCGAACAGATTCGCCAGTGGGTCCCGTCCAAGGAGTTCAAAGTCCTGGGCACCGATGGTTTCGGCCGCAGTGACAGCCGCAAAAAGCTGCGTCACTTCTTCGAGGTTGACCGTCACTTCGTGGTGTTGGCAGCCCTGGAAGCCTTGGCTGACCGTGGTGACATCGAACCCAAGGTGGTGGCCGAGGCCATCGTCAAGTTCGGTATCAACCCGGAAAAACGCAACCCACTGGACTGCTGAGGAGAATTTTTGTGAGCGAACTCATTCGCGTACCTGACATCGGCAGCGGTGAAGGTGAAGTCATTGAACTGTTTGTCAAAGTCGGCGACACCATCGAAGCCGACCAGAGCATCCTGACCCTGGAGTCGGACAAGGCGAGCATGGAAATCCCTGCTCCCAAGGCCGGCGTGGTCAAGAGCCTGAAAGTGAAACTGGGCGACCGCCTCAAAGAAGGCGACGAACTGCTGGAGCTGGAAGTCGAGGGCGCCGCTGCTGCGGCACCTGAGGCCACCACGCCTGCCGCAGCCCCCGCACCCGCGGAAAAACCGGCTGCTGCCCAGGCCCCTGCGGCACCGGCCGCTGCACCGGCGGCCGCGACTGTCCAGGACATCCACGTCCCGGACATCGGTTCCTCGGGCAAGGCCAAGATCATCGAGCTACTGGTCAAGGTCGGCGACAGCGTCGAGGCCGACCAGTCGCTGATTACCCTTGAGTCGGACAAGGCCAGCATGGAAATCCCGTCGCCGGCTGCCGGCATCGTGGAAAGCATCGGCGTCAAGCTCGAAGACGAAGTCGGTACTGGCGACTTCATCCTCAAGCTCAAGGTCCAGGGCGCTGCTGCCCCGGCCGCCCCAGCGCCTGCCGCTGCGGCACCTGCGCCCAAGGCTGAAGCGCCTGCCGCCGCACCTGCGCCGGCCGCCAAGGCCGAAGCCGCGCCAGCCCCGGTGGCTGCGCCAGCGCCAAGCGGTGCCAAGGCTCACGCCGGCCCTGCGGTGCGCCAACTGGCCCGTGAGTTCGGCGTTGAACTGAGCGCCGTCAGCCCTACCGGCCCCCACGGTCGCGTGCTCAAAGAAGACGTGCAGGTCTACGTCAAAGCCATGATGCAGAAGGCCAAGGAAGCACCGGCCGGTGCGACCGGCGGCGCGGGCATCCCTCCGATCCCGGTAGTGGATTTCAGCCGCTTCGGCGAAACCGAAGAAGTGCCGATGACTCGCCTGATGCAGATCGGCGCGTCGAGCCTGCACCGCAGCTGGCTGAACATCCCCCACGTGACCCAGTTCGACCAGGCTGACATCACCGAGTTGGAAGCCTTCCGTGTCGCACAGAAAGCCGTGGCCGAAAAGGCCGGCGTCAAGCTCACCGTGCTGCCACTGCTGCTCAAGTCCTGCGCGCACCTGCTCAAGGAAATGCCGGACTTCAACAGTTCCCTGGCCCCGAGTGGCAAGGCGATCATCCGCAAGAAGTACGTGCACATCGGCTTCGCCGTCGACACCCCCGAAGGCCTGCTGGTGCCGGTCATCAAAAACGTCGACCAGAAGAGCTTGCTACAACTGGCCGCCGAGGCCGCTGCGCTGGCCGCCAAGGCGCGCGACAAGAAGCTCACCGCCGACGACATGCAAGGCGCCTGCTTCACCATTTCCAGCCTCGGGCACATTGGCGGCACCGGTTTCACGCCGATCGTCAACGCCCCGGAAGTGGCGATCCTCGGTGTCTCCAAGGCCACCATCCAGCCCGTCTGGGATGGCAAAGCCTTCCAGCCGAAACTGATGCTGCCGTTGTCGCTGTCCTACGATCACCGTGTCATCAACGGCGCAGCCGCCGCACGCTTCACCAAGCGTCTGAGCGACCTGCTGGCCGATATCCGCACCATCCTGCTGTAACACCCGCCGGCCCTGCCTTGCGCAGGGCCGTTGGGCTCCACGTTTTCCGAGCGCCACGCTCGTACCTCAACCCCGCCCCTGTGGCGGGGCTTTTTTTGCCCGCCAATATCCTCATCACTCTTAGAGGCCTGACAGCAAGCCTGAACTTTCCCACACCACAGTTACCTTCAGCCCACCCAGGCAAAGCAAAGTGTGCAACCTATAAAGTCCAATAGAACACAGCAATTGGCGCTCTTTCTAAAACAGCAACCCTGCGCAACTTACTAGCCTTTATTCACGCACTCCCACTCGGAGAAAAAACCCACCCCCCATATATCGAAAGGATTCGAATATGATTAGCGCCACTGTCGGGCCTATTGTCGGCCATACAACGCTGCACAGCACACGCATATTTCTACGGGGCGAACACGTTCCCTCAGAGTCATCTTATTGCGCCCTGCGTTATCGCCTGCGCGGCACAGATTCTTGGTCGGACCCACATTTTGCGGAGCTTTTCGAACAGCAAGACATGACCGCCGTCATTGCCTTGGATGACCTGCGTGAGGATGCCCGCTATGAATTCCAGGCAGGCTGGTTCAGCGCCCCCCATGACAAAGACGTCACGGGTTTCCCCAACGATCTATCACTGGACTGGCCTGAAGCGCTCTATTCGTTCAAGACCGCTACCCGCCAAAAAGACACCGAACTGACCTACGTCATCGGCTCCTGTCGCTACCTGCGGGTTACCCTGGGCATACCCTCTGCGCCGGCACTCGGAGATCGTATTTTCAAATCCATTCACGAACTGTCCGAGCATTCCAGCACGCCACTGGACGGCTTACTGATGATCGGTGACCAAGTCTATTTGGACGACCTCAACTTTGCCGCCCCCGACCGAAGTTACAACCAAATACTGCATAAGTATCGCCTCGCATTTTCCCAGCCCCATATCAAGAACCTCATGGCCAACGTTCCTACTTACATGATTCTTGATGACCACGAAATTGAAGATAACTGGCCCGCGAAAAAAAGCCGTGCCGATAACTCACTCTACGACAATGCCATTCGCGCCTATGAGATTTACCAACACAGCCACGGCCCCCAACCAGAGCAAGTTGGTTCTAGCCACGCCCCTGCAAGTCACTACGGTTATCAATTCACCAATGGCGACTGTGAATGGTTCGTGCTCGATACCCGCACCCGCAGATCACTAAGCGCCAATAACCGGCGCATACTTGACGAAGAACAGGAGGCCGCCTTACTTAAATGGCTCATCACTAGCCAAGCCCGAGTTAAGTTCATCGTCACCACCGTGATGTTTTTTCCCGACGCCAAGAACGATGGCGATGACACTTGGAAATTCTTCCCCGACCAGCGCCAACGGATTCTCGACACCATCCAGGCACACCGCATCCAAAACGTCATTTTCATCGCCGGCGATGTCCATGGCTCCATGACCTGCGCACTGACCCACACCCAGGATGCAGACTTTCTGGTGCACACCATCGTGTCTTCGCCGTTTTGCAACTCCAAACTCCTGCCCTACGCCAAAACCAGCGACTTCATCCTTGACCGCCCACTGGAGAGCGTGTCGGCGGACCACTACACGCCCACCCTGACCAGCGCGGTTATCAGCCAGGACAACTTTGCGCACATCAGCATCCAGCAAACACAGGTGCTGGTGAACTTCCAAGGCATCAGCGGAGAACTTCTCGAATCGGTGGCAATCCCCCTGCGCTGAACCCTTGATTACCGGTCGGCGGTCCCCCGCGGCCGTTGACCTGAGTCAGGCTTTGGCAATGTTCTGGAGAAAACCGCTCGCCTGCCGATAGCCTGTTATAGCACTTAGCCTTCATCCTCTCTTGTCAGCCTGCTGTGCATCATGCAACCTTGCCGCAGGCAACAGTAAAGAGGGCGTGAGCCCGGCGCGATCAGCATTTTCGAAGCGAGTTTCCCCATGAAAAGCCAACCTGATGTCGCCACTCGCCTGGCGGCCGAGGTAGTGACGCAGTTGCCCGTGCCCTCGCGGCTCGGCATGCTGCGTTTCGAGCGGCTGAATGAGGCTAGCTGGGCGCTGCTGTTTCTGGACCCCAATTGCGAACGCCAGTTCGGCCTGCCTGCCGTCGAACTCTGCGCCTTGGTGGGCTCGCCCTACGCCAGCCTGATGGAACCGCAAGCGCGCTATCAGTTGCACGACACCATCCAGCAGCAACTGGCCCAGAGCCCTCACTATCTGGTGCGTTACACCCTGCACACCGCTCTGGGCGAGTTGAGCCTGCTGGAGTTGGGCGAAGCCTATAAGCAGCACAATCGCCACTTGCTGCGCGGCTACCTGATGGTGGTGGACGGTCTGTTCGACGGCATCGCCACCACCCCGTGCCTGGACCTGGAAACCCAGAACAGCCGCCTGCAGATTGCCCTGGAACTCAACCAGCGCGCCCAGCAGGAGCAACTCCAACACCTGGAGCGCGTGCGCGCCCAGCAAGAGCTGATCCTGCTGCTGGCTCGCCAGCGCTACAGCACCGGCAATTCGCTGCAAGAAGCGGCCGAACTGATTACCCGCAGCGCCTGCGACATCTACCAGATCGACAGCGCCAGTATCTGGAACCTCGATGGCCAGCAACTGGTGCCGATCTCGGCCTACAACCGCAGCTCCCAGGAGTACCGCGTGCCGGCGCCGCTCGACGCCAGCGGTTTTCCCAGCTACCTCGAAGCCCTGCACACCAGCCGCGCCATTGACGCCAACAACGCCATGCGCGACCCACGCACCCGGGAGATGGCCGAAAGCCTGCGCCCGCGGGATGTGAACGCCCTGCTCGACGCCAGCATCCGCGTCGATGGCCAGGTCGTCGGCGTGCTGTGCCTGGAACAGACCGGCGTAACCCGCGCCTGGCAGTCCGACGAAATCGCTTTTGCCGGCGAATTGGCCGACCAGTTCGCCCAGGTCATCAACAACCACAACCGCCGTACCGCCACCAGCGCCCTGCACCTGTTCCAGCGCGCCGTCGAGCAAAGCGCCAACGCCTTTTTGCTGGTCAGCAGCGAGGGCGTGGTGGAATACGTCAACCCCAGTTTCACCGCGATCACCCAGTACAGCACCGAAGAAGTCCACGGCCACAAGCTCTCGGAGCTGCCGGCGCTGGAGAACCTCAGCGAATTGCTGTTCGACGCCCAGTCCAACCTGGTCAAGAGCAACAGTTGGCAGGGCGAATTCAAGAGCCGACGCAAAAACCTGGAGCCCTACTGGGGCCAGTTGTCCATCTCCAAGGTGTATGGCGACAACCGCGAGCTGACCCACTACATCGGCATTTACGAAGACATCACCCAAACCAAGCTCGCCCAGCAGCGCATCGAACGCCTGGCCTACACCGACAACCTGACCAACCTGGGTAACCGCCCCGCCTTCATCCGCAACCTGGACGAGCGCTTCGCCCGCGACAGCGATACGCCCATCAGCCTGCTGCTGGTAGACATCGACAACTTCAAGCGGATCAACGACAGCCTCGGCCACCAGACCGGCGACAAGTTGCTGATAAGCCTGGCCCGGCGCCTGCGCAATAGCCTGAGCCCCACTGGCAGCCTGGCGCGGTTTGCCAGTAACGAGTTCGCGGTGCTGCTGGACAACACCGACCTCGAAGGCGGCCAGCAAGTGGCCAGCCAGTTGCTGATGACCCTCGACAAACCGATGTTCGTCGACAACCAACTCATCAGCGTCACCGGCTCCGTGGGCCTGGCCTGCGCGCCCCTGCACGGCCGCGACCCGCAAACCCTGATGCGCAACGCCGGCCTGGCGCTGCACAAGGCCAAGGCCAACGGCAAGCATCAGGTGCAGGTGTTCACCGAGGCGCTGAACGCCGAAGCCAGCTACAAACTGTTCGTGGAAAACAACCTGCGCCGCGCCCTGACCCAGAACGAACTGGACGTGTTCTACCAGCCCAAGCTGTGCCTGCGCAGCGGCCGCCTGCTGGGCATGGAAGCACTGCTGCGCTGGAACCACCCGGAAAAGGGCATGATCCGCCCCGACCAATTCATCAGCGTCGCCGAAGAAACCGGGCTCATCATCCCGATCGGCAAATGGATCGCCCGCCAGGCCTGCCGCATGAGCAAACAACTGACCGCCAGTGGCCTGGGCAACCTGCAAGTGGCGATCAACCTGTCACCCAAGCAGTTTTCCGACCCGGACCTGGTGGCCTCCATCGCCAGCATCCTCAAGGAAGAGCAACTGCCACCCTCGCTGCTGGAGCTGGAATTGACCGAGGGCTTGCTGCTCGAAGCCACGGAAGACACGCACCAGCAACTGGACCAGCTCAAAAAACTGGGCCTGACCCTGGCCATGGACGACTTCGGCACCGGCTATTCGTCGCTGAGTTACCTGAAGAAATTCCCGATCGACATCATCAAGATCGATCGCAGCTTCATCAACGAAATCCCGGACAACCAGGACGACATGGAAATCACCTCCGCAGTGATCGCCATGGCCCACAACCTCAAGCTCAAGGTCGTCGCCGAAGGCATCGAAACCGCCGAGCAACTGGCCTTCCTGCGCCGCCACCGCTGCGACGTCGGCCAGGGCTACCTGTTCGACCGGCCCATCCCCGGCGCAGAGCTGGTGGAGAAGCTCAAGCGCTACCCCCGCGGCCCAATCGCCTGACAGCGCGGTAACACTCGGGCACACTGGCGGTCTGTCTATTTACAACTCAACCTGACTGAGGGGACTGAACATGGTCTTGCGCTCGGAAATCCTGGTGAACAAAAACGTGCTTCCAACCAAAGAACAAGCCCTGCCCGGGCGCGAAACACCGATGGCCCTGCCTGAAACCCACTTCGTCAACGGCAACCCGCTGCTGGGTCCGTTTATGGACGATGTGGGGTTTGCGATCTTTGGCCTCGGCTGTTTCTGGGGCGCAGAACGCAAATTCTGGCAACGCGACGGCGTGGTCAGCA
Organism: Pseudomonas sp. MF08875; assembly: GCF_059862525.1. Taxonomy (NCBI): domain Bacteria; kingdom Pseudomonadati; phylum Pseudomonadota; class Gammaproteobacteria; order Pseudomonadales; family Pseudomonadaceae; genus Pseudomonas; species Pseudomonas sp. MF08875. The sequence continues at coordinate 62,637 of NZ_JCBCUW010000005.1, read as the reverse complement.
CCGTGGTCGGCTATGCCGGCGGCTTCACGCCGAACCCGACCTACGAAGAAGTTTGCTCGGGCATGACCGGCCACAGCGAAGTGGTGCTGGTGGTCTACGACCAGGCCAAACTCAAATACGAAGACCTGTTGAAAATGTTCTGGGAACTGCACAACCCAACCCAGGGCATGCGCCAGGGCAACGACATCGGCAGCCAATACCGCTCGGTGATCTACGCCACCACGCCAGAACAACTGGACGCGGCAAAAGCCAGCGCACAGGCCTATCAGCAAGCGCTGACCAAGGCCGGCCTGGGCGATATCACTACGCAAATTGACGAAGCGCCGACCGTGTACTTCGCCGAGGCCTACCACCAGCAGTACCTGGCGAAAAACCCCCAGGGCTATTGCGGGATCGGCGGCACGGGCGTGACCTGCCCAATCTGAAGATCGCAGCGGCAAGCTAAACGCTGCAAGCGCGGGTTCCTCTCCCTACTTGCCGCTTGAAACTTGCCGCTCACCACTCTTATTCCTCAATAAGCCAATCCATCTGCCACCCGCCCTGGGTCTGGCCCAGTTTCTTGGATAGCCACGGCAGCAACTCGCGCAGTTCCTCTTCCAGGCCCCACGGCGGGTTGGCGATGGCCAGCCCCGAGCCATTGAGGCTGCTGGGCGTGTCCAGCGGATGCACCAGCAACTCCACCCGCAGCAACTTCGGCGCACCGGTGCCGGCCAGGTCCTGGTAGAAGCGACGCAGGGCACGCTGGTCCTTGACCGGGTACCAGATCGCCGCGACGGTCTGGCGCATGCGCCCCACTGCTTCCTTGAGGGACGCGGCGCAGCGCTGCATTTCGTCGAGTTGCTCAAACGGCGGGTCGATCAGCATCACCGCCCGCTTCTCCGGCACCGGCAGCATGGCCCGTGGCACGTGCCAGCCCTCGCCCAGGTGAACCTTCACCCGGCGGTCGCCCTTCATGTTGTCCTTGAGCAACACACCGTCCTCGGGGTGTTTCTCGTTGAGCAACACGCGGTCCTGAGGGCGGGTCAGGCGCCGCGCCAGCTCTGGGGAGCCGGGGTAGTAGCGCAATTGGCCATCGGGGTTCATCTCGTGCAGCACGCGCATATAGTCGGCGGCCAGCGGCGGCAGGTCAGCCTCGCCCCACAGCCGCGCGATGCCTTCCAGGTACTCACCGGTACGGCTGGCCTGGTCGCCCTGCAGGTCGTACAGGCCGATCCCGGCGTGGGTGTCGAGGTAGGCGAACGGCTGCTCCTTGCGCGACATCAGGGCGATGAGGCGGGTCAAGGTCAGGTGTTTGAAGACGTCGGCGTGGTTGCCGGCGTGGAAGGCGTGACGATAGTTCATGGTTGCTCCTGCGCAGGGGGCGGAGTTTACCTTTTACCGGCACAAACGTGCAGGGCTGCGCGTCAGGTGACGCTTATGCCGTAAACACGGGGGCATTTCTGAAAATAATCTAAGTAAAGTCCATAGATTCTGTAGGACTAAGCTTGCCCACCAGCCAGCCAACGGGGTATTACCTGCACGGCACGCTGAAACTATCGCCAACAACCCCGCTCCCCACGCCCGGAGCCCCCACCCAATCCAAGGAGGTCATACCCACTCATGAAAGACGCCACCATCGCCCTGCACCACGGCTTCAAATCCGACCCCACCACCAAAGCCGTGGCCGTGCCCATTTACCAGAACGTCGCTTTCGAGTTCGATAACGCTCAGCACGGCGCCGACCTGTTCAATCTTGACGTACCTGGCAACATCTACACGCGGATCATGAACCCGACCAACGACGTGCTGGAGCAACGCCTCGCCGCCCTCGAAGGCGGCATCGCGGGCCTGGCCGTCTCGGCCGGCAGCGCCGCGATCCACTACGCGATCCAGACCCTGACCCGTGCCGGCGACAACATCGTCACCACGCCGCAACTCTATGGCGGCACCTACACCCTGTTCGCCCACTTGCTGCCCAGCTTCGGCGTCGATGTGCGCTTCGCCCGCGACGACAGCGCCGAGGCCATCGCCGAACTGATCGATGACAACACCAAACTGGTGTACTGCGAGAGCATCGGCAACCCAGCGGGCAACATCATCGATCTCCAGGCCCTGGCCGACGTTGCCCACGCCCGTGGCGTGCCGCTGATGGTGGACAACACCGTGGCTACGCCCATCCTGTGCAAACCGATCCAGTTCGGTGCCGACATCGTCGTGCACTCGGTGACCAAATACGTGGGCGGCCACGGCAACTCCCTGGGCGGCGTGATCGTTGATGGCGGCACCTTCCCCTGGGCCGACTACCCGGAAAAATTCCCCGGCCTCAACACCCCTGAACCGGCCTACCACGGCGTGGTGTACACCGAAAAGTTCGGCCCGGCGGCCTTTATCGCCCGCGCCCGCACCGTGCCCCTGCGCAATACCGGCGCGGCCCTGGCGCCAATGAACGCATTCCTGCTGCTGCAAGGCCTGGAAACCCTGGCCCTGCGCATGGAACGCCACACCGAAAACGCCCTCAAAGTGGCGCAGTTCCTCAAGGACCACGAGCAAGTGGCGTGGGTCAGCTACGCCGGCCTGAGCGACCATCCGCACCATGAACTGGCGCTCAAATACATGCAGGGCAAGCCCTCGGCGATCCTTTCGTTCGGCCTCAAGGGCGGCTACGAGGCCGGCGTGCGCTTCTACGACGCCCTGCAAATCTTCAAACGCCTGGTCAACATCGGCGACGCCAAATCCTTGGCCTGCCACCCGGCTTCCACCACCCACCGGCAAATGAACGAAGCCGAGCAGGCCAAGGCCGGGGTCAAACCGGAAATGATCCGCCTCTCGGTCGGCATCGAGGCCATCGAAGACCTCCTCGAAGACCTGCAACAAGCCCTGCGCGCCTGACGCTCCCCGTCGCGCTGTAGCAAGCGGGCAAGCCCGCTTGCTACAACAACGGCTACAACGGATTCAGGCCGTGCCTTGACTCAACCGGAGCAATCCCACACACACCTGGGACTTACCCGGCGACACATGACAACCACCCTTACACTTTCGTAATTCCCCGCCTACAAATGGCGGCTTTCTTGCCCAACCGCCAAAATCCCGGCCTGCTAGCGTCGTCCATTACCTGCCAATGGATGGACCCCACGCCATGACCACACGCTACGCAAAAATCGCCATGACCCTTGCCCTCGCGGCCTTCGCCTTTCTCGCGATGCTTAACAACCTCACCGACTACGGCTCCAACTTCGCCTTCGTGCGCCATGTGCTGAGCATGGACACCCTGTTCGCCGACAACAGCGAACTGCACCGCGCCATCCACGCCCCTTGGCTCTGGCACGCGGCTTATGCCCTGATAATCGCCACCGAAGCCCTCACCGCCGCCCTGCTGGGCTGGGGCGCGCTGATGTTATGGCGCGCACGGCACAGCCACGGCAGCGGCTTCAACCGCGCCAAAAAATACGCGTTGGCCGGCCTCACGGTGGGCTTCATGCTGTGGTTCTTCGGCTTCATGGTGATCGGCGCCGAGTGGTTCATGATGTGGCAATCCCCCACCTGGAACGGCCAAAACGCCGCGTTCCGCTTCTACATGGCGATCCTGGGAGTACTGATCTTTCTTAATCAGCCGGACGGGGATGTGGGCCGGGGGTGAGGCCTGCACCCAACAACAAAGGCCTATATCCATCGGGATGCGGGCCTTGTGCACAGATCGATTGAACACCGTAGCGCAATCATTCAACCCGCACGCTGGCCCCATGGCTTGCAAGCCCAAGGCAGCCGCATGCCAGCCGATGCCCATCCATCACCACACTCAGACCGTTCATGCGCCGATGGGGGTGGCCCTGTGTAAACGCGTAGATGCCTAAATGCAGCGGGCAGGTGGCTTTGTCGCCAAGCACAGCGACGGTTTTGCCGTTGATCTGATGAGTGCCAGCAAGCTGGCACTCGATAACCTTGCCGCCACTGCTGGTGGCGTCGCCTAAACAAACGGGGTGCTTCATTGGGTCACTCCCGGTGCGCCGAAAAGGAAGGGGTCGGCCCAGCGGGTTTTCGCGTTGTGGGCTTTGGTGGCTGCGTCGGGCGGGCGGACCATTTGCACGGTGGTGCTGCCGTCGCTGCCGTTGTAGACCACCGCGCTGGTGCCGCCATCGAGGTAGCTGGCCATGGTAGCCAGGTTGATGGCCACCAGCGCACTGCTGACCCCGGTATTACCCAGGCGACGGCCCAGGTCGTAACCTTCGTCGACATTGCCCAGCTCAATACCGGTGCCGTCGGTATTGAGGATGTGCAGGGTGTTGTTGAGGGCAATCAGGCCGTCGATGTTGTCGGTGCTGTCGTAGAACACCCGCACCGGGGCAGCGCCTTCGGGCAAGGTGTTCAGGGCTTTGAGCCAGGCGCCTTGCAAGGCTTTGACCTGTAGCGCGGGCTTGAGGCGTTTGCCGGTTTCGTCGCTCATCGCCACTTTGATCGGGCGGTGCAGGTAACCGAGCATGGGCGCGGCGTCGAACTCCTTGACCTGGTGTTCGGCCCAGCGCACGGGTAGCCAGGGGGTGGGTGTGAAATGGCCGGGGCCGCGATTGCTAAGGGTTTGCCACAGCTGCGGGAGTTGGGCGTGCCAGTAGGCGCTTGGCATGGTGCCGGGGCCATGCGCATTCTCCACGCCCTCCGCCTGCTTCTTGGCCGTATAGATCTGGCCGAATAAAACAGAGTGCTTCCAGTAGAAGGCCCATAACTTGCCCATATCGGTGCGCTTGTTCTGGTTGTCCTCTTCCTCGTTGGTGGCGAACGGGCGTAGGTATTGATCGACCCGATCCGAGCGCGATACCAGCAGGCCGGTCATGCTTTCGTAGACCTTGGGTACGAAGTGGCCATCCTGGAGCCACGGTGTTCCGGCGACCCGGTAACCGCTGCGGGTTACATCACCATCACGGCTAATAATCAGGGCTTCAGGTACCTCCTGATAATCATCAAAAAACTGGAAGAGCTTTTCGAGCATGGCTTGGGCGTGCGTGGTGTTATCGGCCTCCTGCCACAAGAACAGGGTTACACCGAGGGTGGCTTTATTACGGCCACTGAGAATGTCGCTTTCGGCGCCCATATTGTGTGGCTGTTTAGGAGGCCCCAGTGCAAAGGTCGGCAAGGGCCAGTAGGCCACGGCATCGCGGGCGGAATGGCGGAATGATGCACGGGTGTTGATTTTGGAATCATCACGGCGAGTGCCCGCTGAGTAAGGATAATCCTCGGCCTTCTGTGAATGGATCGAGCTGAAGTTGTCGTTCTTCTTTTGAATCAGGCGCCAGATGCCGGATTGCTGGTTTTCATCTATGGCGAGCCCTGCCGCCCTGATTTCCAGCGCATAGGTCCGTTCACGTTCCGCGATTTGCTCGGCGGTCAGTGGCGCCGGTTGCGTAACCGCCAGCCTTGGATTGACCCACTGCATCAGGGCCTTGCCACCCCACACCGCGCCATACAGCAACGCCACGACACCGCATACGGCAGCCAGGCCAACGAGGGTGGGTGGCGCAATGTTTCTCATCGTCATTTCTTCTGTCTCTAAGTACGTTATCGCTTGATAGGTCACGAACGTCAGCCAGCCGAGCGCCAGGAGCAGACCGATCCAGAGGAAAACCGTTAAGCGCGGTCGGCTGCTCATGATTGACCTCCTGTGTGGCCGGGCCTTCTGACCAGTGGGGGCGGCGTCATTGGCACCAATTCCGGGGAGGGGAATGTTCCTTCGTCGTAGTACAGGTAGCTGGCAGTGACCAAGGCTCGCGCCTGGGCACTGAGCTTTGGCCAGCCAGGCATTTGTGTTATCCCATCGTTGAACAGCTCCTTACTCATCCGCCAATCCGCCACCGCAATCAGCACCTCACGAATATGCGGATCGTCCAAACATTTTCCCTGCCCCACCGCCACATCCATCGCCGTCACCCAGCGGTGGTTTTCCGGGCTGCGCAACACCGCCGAGTGATAACTGTTGCTGCCCCATTCGTTGGGGTCGACTGCCAGGCGTGCGCGGATTTCGTTGGGGGTTTCTTCGCGTTCGATCAAGAAATAACCGACCGGGCTGAGCATCGGGTTGCCCGACATCCTCTGGCGCAGCACGCGGGTCTGGTCGTCCGGCGCCTTGCCCTGGTTCCAGGCGGCCAGCTCTTGGGCCTCGTCCACCCGGGTCGGGCTTTTGCGCAGCTCAACCCATTTGAATTCGGCGTTGCTATTGCCCAACGCGTTGTTCTGCGACACCGCATCCGGTGCGTCGAGGCCCGGTTGGGTCGGGCTGCCGGTGATGGCCTCGCCGCCAAACATCTGCGGCGCATGGGGCGGCACCAGGGCTTCGCCGTTGATGTAGACAGTTTCATTGAGGCCGGTGGTGGCCTGTAATAGCGCTTTGCCGGGATGGTGTTCCGCGGCGTAGCGCTCCCCCCACACCCGCAACGGCACCAGCGCCGGCTCAGCCCCCACGTAGATCGGCCGGCCATCGCGCTGGCGCGTGCTCCACAAGCGCTGATAAAACCCCGCAGGCATGGCGGGCATGACCGGCGTGCCATCGGGCAAGTGCGACGGCACGCCGAAGGTGCCGATACCGCTGACATCGCTCAGGCCCACGGTGGAGTCGTCATGGCTGAAATACAGGTAAACCTTGCCGCGGTTGTCCCGCTCGGGAAACACCAGGGTGCTGTTATCCGGCCCCAGGCGCTGGCCCTGCTGCGGTGACCAATTCGGCCCCGTGCGGCCGCCATAACCGGGCTGGCCGTATTGCATCGCGCTCAGGGGCGGTTGCGGGTGGGGCGTGGCCGTCATGGCCTGGACGATATCGATCAGGGTGGCGAGGGTGTCGCAGCCTTGCGGGGTTTTATCGGGCAACAGGCAATAGGGCGAAGCGACCATGATCGCGCAGTCAGCGCAGCGCTCGCCGCGATCCACCAGCAAGGCCTGCGCCAACAGGGTTATCAACGTGCCCTGGCTGTGCCCCATGATGGTGATGGTTTCATCCGGGGCCAGGCGACGCGCTTCACTGATAAGCATGGCCAGCCGATGGGCGGCCAGGATGAAATAGCGGCGGTGCGGGTTGGCCCCCATGAACAAGGTGTTGGGCAGCGACAGGTTGGCCGCATGCCGGGTGATTTTGCTGAAGCCCTCGCCGAACATCTCCAGCAGGTTGTTGGTGGCATTGGCGAAAAACCCGCCGCCCTTGGCGAAGTGGCGGTCCAGGCGATTGTCGAAAACGTCCTGATACTGGGTGCGCAGCTGGGTCGGGTCGCCGTTCTTGTCGCGTTTTATCTCGTTGGGCGCGGCGCGATACCCCCAGTAGAACGGGATGAAACAACTGCGGGTGGTTTTATCGGTGCTGCGTTTGTAGAGGTAGGTGTCGGGGTCGTCGAGTCTGTCTTTGTTTCGCGCAGACAAGCGCTCTACAGGCATCGCCTGCGCCGCCGCAAACTCAGCGCCATAGCGCCCCGCACACAAATCCGGGCGGTGCAGGCGCTCGTTCAGTCCCTGAAGCAATCCGGTCTCCACCGACTCATACGAAGCGCCAGGGTCGTTAACACCATGCAAAAAATCACAATGCCGGGCATGTCACGCGGAATGGCGACCAGTCGATCACCCGGTCGATTAGGGACAAGCCGACTGCGTAGTTCGGCGATAACACTGTAGTTGGGGTCGCTCATGCCTTAGCTCCTTTGAAGGCGGCCATCAGCCCACCTCACGGGGATTCGATGTCCGGTTCGTACTGATTCAACACCTGCTCAAACGCAGTGCTGCCGGTGTATTTGAGCTTGAGCCGTTGCAGTTCAGCGTCCGTGCCTCGGCATTGCTGGTTGATGTCGTCGATGGCCTGCGATTGCTCATCACCTTGGTCGGGGATTTCGCCACGCAAGTGGTCGCACAGGTCCCGCTGTTGAACGAATTCACTGATATCGCTGGGCATTTGTTCCGATCCGCAAGCCACTTGAGTCAATGCGAATAACAGCACTGCCGCTACTGAGAAATGGGTAGTCATGGGTTACTTTCCATCCGTCGACCAATGCGGTTTGTCTCGGTCGCCCCGCAGAAATTTGATAACGCCGTAGGTCTTCCCCACAGCGTGCAGCTCAAGGTTCATTTCGGTTCGAGGTTCGGTATTGATGATCACCGCAGTACCTGATGCGTTATTGATAGTGAGGGTCCCCGCCCAACTGATCGTCGTATCGATGGCGTTACCTTCAATATGTCGGGACGTTAGGGATGGAGAGGTTTTAAGGTTTTGCATGCCGTATGCATTGACCATCGCTTTAGCGCCAGCCACGGATTTAACACGCGAATAAGCGCCTGCATCGTCTTGATGGGCCCACTCAATATCGATGCCTTCACGTTCCGGCACGGTTTGTGGGTCAGCGGCTTTGTTCACGATTTGCCATGCCCAGTGCATGAGGAAGGCCCTGTTGGCAGGCCGTAACGTTGCAGAGATGCTGACGGTTGCGCCGGCAGCACGAAGCGCAGCAATGAAGGCCGTTGCCTTCGTCGCAAACGGTGCGGCTAAGTCATCCAGGCTGACGCTGGTCGGAAATTCACTCACCCACGAGCGGCCGCTGGGCTTTTTCGTGGAAATCTCAACAATCACAGGTGTCTGGTCCGACGTGGGTGTGAGGTTGTGTCGGGCTATCGTCATCGTAAGGCACCTCGATTTTGGCGATTTGTGGTGTGTCGGATTGCACGGTTTGGGTGTTGCCGTGCTCGTCGGTGATGCCAATGACGACATCGCCGGACTCAAGCTGAATTCGATATTTCACGTCGCTGAGCGGCACGCCGGTCTGCTTGTCTTTGATGAGATAGGTGAGGTCATACGGGCTGTTCTTGCTGGGCGCAGGTTTCAGGCCGCCCCCCACACCCGTTGCACCTGAGTCAAGTAACGGCTTCAACACATTCACATTCGCCAACTGCATGGCTTCTCGCTGAATCTTTTCCGTCCCCCCGTCACCTCCAGTGATCCCTTGCACCAAGCTGCCATCCTCCAACGCGACGTTGTAAGCCTGCGATAACGCAGCCGCCTTTGCGTCACCTTCGAAGTGCAAAACGTGACGCTGATCTGCCCCATCACGCCCAAACGCTGGCATCGGCACGCGGTCAGTTTTGGGACCGACCCAATCATGGGCCGCCGCATGCACGATGGCGCTGCCCGCCGTACCGATCTCGATGCCGCCGCCAAGCTTGATGTAGCTGCCGTCGTCGGCGACCAAGCGAATGGTCGGCGCCGTCAGGACGATTTCACCTTCCGCCGCCGAGGCGTGCAGGCTCTTGTGTGCATTGAGGGCGATGTCGTCGCTCTGGCCCTGCACCAACACCTTGCCGCGGTTGGCGATGGCGCTGATGCCTGCATCCTGGGCAAACGCAGAGATGCCTTGGCCCGCGTGCAGGCGCATGGCCGCACCGCTGGTCATTTGCAAGTGGTCCTGCGCGGTCGTGTCGTGGTTGCCACCGGCGTAATGGGCTTGGGATGCAGGGGTAGCGCTGACAATGCCCGCCTCGCCGGTGATGGCGATCAACGGTTCACCACGGCCAGAACTGTCGGCGGCGGGCCATTGATCCAGGGTTTGGCGAAGGGCCTCGATACCGGCGTGATCGAGGGCCTGGGCGCCTTGTGCCGAGGCGGTTTCGCCCAAGGCCTTGAACAGGTCAGCGCATTGGCTGAGCAACTCCAACAGCGCTTCGCGGCCCAGTTGCGGGTCCAGGGCCTGATGTTTGGCATAGCTGGTCAGCAGCAAACCTTGTGCGGCTCGCAAGGCAATTGCGGCGTTAGTGCGCAGCTCCGCGCCGTTGCCCAACGGCTGGGCCCTGCCTTCACTGCGCGGCGCAGTGAGTTTGCCCAGGTTCAACGCACTATCCTGATGGCGGCTGGCCAGCCGGGCGCGCAGTTCACCGGCGGTGTCATCGAACAGCAACTCGTTATAGCCGCCGCCCTTGTGCTCTTTGGTCTTGATCCCGGACAGGGCTTGGTTGGCGGGCAATTGCCCGGTTCCCCCCACGTCGCTGAAGCGTGGCGAGTGGTGGCTGCTGTTGTAGACAGCCCCGGTAATCAACGGCCGGTTGATGTCACCTGCGATAAAACTCACCACCACTTCCTGACCGATGCGCGGCATGAACTGGTGGCCAAAACCGTCCCCGGCGCTGGGCTGGGCCACCCGCAGCCACGCGGTGTCTTGCGCATGCTGCCGGGCGCTGTCGTGCTCATCAGGCTGTTGGCGTTGCCAATGAAAGCGCACTTTCACCCGCGCCCACTCATCGGTGTACACCTCGCCCAACGCTAGATCGCCCACCACGACGGCAGTCAGAGGCCCCGCCACCACCGGGCGTGGCGTCAAGCATTGGGGGCGGTAGGGAATGTCGCGACGAATGCTGGAAAAGCGGTTGCGGTAATCCGCTTTGTCTTCGTTGAGGTAGTTGTTGCGCCCCTGATGTTGGACGCTTAGCAGCAGAAACTCCCTGGCGTACAAATGAGGGCGCTGGGCCGGCGCCCCCTCATGCCGGGGATGCTCTGTCAGGGTGAAGGTGTAGCCCGGCTCCATGGCGCGACAGTTGCTGACACCGCGAAAAGTCTTACTCAGCACATGCAAGGCATCGCGGCGCCTGTCGAGCCGATGCTTGGCCTCGCGTTCATCGCCAGCGCTGTATTGCCCTGAAAAGGCGTAGCGCTCCAGTGGCACGGAGCCACTGGCGGGTGTCAGTAGCGCTGTAGACACGCGATCCCACTGGCCCACCTGTTTGTAATCGAACGTGCCAGCGCTAACGGCATCGGGTTGCCGTACGCGCTGGGCGGTCCATTCGCTGATGGTGTCGGCATGGGTCGGGATCGAGCCCTGGAGGTACGCAATCACCGGTTGTTGTGGCAGTGGCGAGAGCCCACGGCAGTCATCGCGCACCACCAGCGTGTGCCCTTGCGCCGTGTGCTCGAAGTAGAACAGCCAGCCCTCTTCTTCCAGCAAACGGCGCACGAAGTGCTCGTCGGTTTCATTGAACTGGGTAATACAACTGTGGGTTCGCAGGGGCAGATCCTGCTGAAGATCGAAGCGCAACACCGCCAATGCGCCGTAATGGGCGAACACCGTGCGCAGTACATCCACCACCGTGCGCTCTTGAAAAATACGGGCATCAACCCGCTGCCCCAAATACCAAAGCCATGGGCTTAGTGTCGCGCAGTAGTGGCTCAAGCCACCGTCATTCTTCAAGTGGCTGAAGGCAGTGATATGGCCATGAATGCAGCGGTGGGCGCCGTTGGCCAGTTCGATTTCAAGCAACGCGCCTTGGTCGATCAGGGTCTTGAGTTCAATACGTGGATCAGGGCTCAGTAACGCCAGATCGAAGCTGAACGGTTGCGATATCGCTTCACTGCCGCTGAAGCTGTCCAGCAGTAATTCATGCTTGGGTTCAGTGGGGACGGTCAGCTTTATCAAACGCTGTTTTTGCGCGCTGAGAAGTAATGCAGGGGTGATGAGCATGCTGGCCTCTTCTTATGCTGAGGAGGGCGAACGTTCATCTATAGGGGAGGGGCTACCCATTCGCCTGACCGCGCGAATTTGAGCATGGGAAAAGGAAAACGACATGTCGGACGCAAGCCACCGACAAGTAGGAGCACTCCGAAAACACGGCATATCGGCTGGCAGCAGTTGCCAAGGCAACAGCACTGAGGGTAGGCGCCACGCACCGCCCTTAAACATTCAAGCCAAAAAAAACCCGCGTCCTTGGGACGCGGGTTTTTTTCGTTTCGCTGCTGGCGTTAGAGCCTCAGCTCAACGCCATCAGTGGTTCAGGGCGAAGTCTTTTTCTGCCGCATCGAAGCGCTGGATCATGCCCGCGGTTGGCGCGCCGGCCTTGCTCACCAGGTAGATGGCGAGGCTGGCGAAGATGAAGCCCGGGATGATTTCGTACAGGCCCAGCAGCTCGAAGTGTTTCCACACGATCACGGTGATCGCGCCGACCAGAATACCGGCCAGTGCGCCGTTGCGGGTCATGCCTTTCCACAGTACCGAGATCAGCACAACCGGGCCGAAAGCGGCACCGAAACCGGCCCAAGCGTAACTCACCAGGCCCAGTACGCGGTTTTCCGGGTTGGCGGCCAAGGCGATGGCGACCAGTGCAACCACCAGCACCATGGCACGACCGACCCATACCAGCTCGACCTGGGAAGCGCTTTTACGCAGGAAAGCTTTGTAGAAGTCTTCGGTCAGGGCGCTGGAGCACACCAGCAACTGGCAGCTCAGGGTACTCATCACGGCCGCCAGGATGGCCGACAGCAGTACACCGGCAACCCATGGGTTGAAGAGGATTTTCGCTAGTTCGATGAACACACGTTCGTGGTTCTCGGTCACAGGGCCGGCCACTTCCGGGTGCGCCGAGAAGTAGGCGATACCGAAGAAACCAACGGCCACGGTGCCGCCCAGGCACAGGATCATCCAGGTCATGGAGATGCGACGGGCATTGGCGATCGACTTGACCGAATCCGCCGCCATGAAACGCGCGAGGATGTGCGGCTGGCCGAAGTAGCCCAGGCCCCAGCCCAGCAGGGAGATGATGCCGATGAAGGTAGTGCCCTTGAGCATGTTGAAGTTGTCAGGGTTCTGCGCTTCGATCGCCAGGAAAGTGGTGTCCACGCCACCAGTGGCCAGCAGCACGATGATCGGCGTCAGCAACAGGGCGAAGATCATCAGCGTGGCTTGCACGGTGTCAGTCCAGCTCACCGCCAGGAAACCGCCCACGAAGGTGTAGGCAATGGTCGCCGCAGCACCGGCCCACAGCGCGGTCTCGTAGGACATGCCGAAGGTGCTTTCGAACAGACGGGCGCCGGCCACGATGCCGGAGGCGCAATAGATGGTGAAGAACACCAGGATCACGATGGCCGAGATAATCCGCAGCAGGCCGCTTTTGTCTTCAAAACGGCTGGAGAAATAGTCCGGCAGGGTCAACGCGTCGCCGTTGTGTTCGGTCTGCACCCGCAGGCGACCGGCCACGAACAGCCAGTTGAGGTAGGCACCGATAATCAGGCCGATGGCGATCCAGCTTTCCGAAAGGCCCGACATATAGATGGCGCCCGGCAGGCCCATCAGCAACCAGCCGCTCATGTCCGAGGCACCGGCCGACAATGCGGTCACGACGCTGCCCAGGCTGCGGCCACCGAGGATGTAGTCAGAAAGGTTGTTGGTGGAGCGATAGGCCGCAAAGCCGATCAGGACCATTGCCGCGATGTAGATCACGAAAGTGATCAGGGTTGGATTACTTGCACTCATTGAGTTACGCCCTGGCTTTGTTTTTATGTAGCGGCGGCTTCTAGCCCTCCGCCAACGGATCACGTTTGACAGACGATTGCACGAGCCACGCATTTATGACCGATGTTTCCCCAGGAAAGCCATCGGCCGATGCACCGTTCTTTTGGTCCGGTTGCACCTTGGCCGCGAATGCTATGCAACAAAGCAAATAAGGTGCAACCAGTTTCTCGGGAATAAGTTGCACCTAGTCGGAAATAAATTTCCCATGCGGTTTTATGCTCCTTTTTGGAGCACAAAACGCCGCATTGCTAAGCCCAAATGCACCAAGGCCGTGCATCCTACACAGGCAGGAAAAATTTTCCTGACGAGCCGCCTATTATTCCGTCAAAAAAAGGGTTGCACCCGGTTGCACCTCTATCGGCTCGCCGCTAATCTTGCCGCCAGCTGATGCCACCGGTCGTGGCAAACATGAGGATAAAAATATGGCTACCACCACCCTTGGGGTCAAACTTGACGACCCAACCCGCGAGCGCCTCAAAGCAGCCGCGACCTCGATTGATCGCACGCCGCACTGGCTGATTAAGCAGGCAATTTTCAATTACCTGGAAAAACTCGAGGGTGGTGCAACCCTGACCGAACTCAGCGGTTTGACCGCCAAGGACGCAGACGACGCCGGCGAAGTGCAAGCCGACCACGCGCACCAGTGCTTCCTGGAGTTCGCCGAAAGCATCCTGCCGCAATCGGTATTGCGCGCCGCCATCACCGCCGCCTACCGCCGCCCTGAGCCCGAAGTGGTGCCGATGCTGATCGAGCAGGCGCGCCTGCCCGCCGCGATGGCCGAAGCCACCAACAAACTCGCCGCCTCGATTGCCGAAAAACTGCGCAACCAGAAGAGCGCCGGCGGCCGTGCCGGGATCGTGCAGGGCCTGCTGCAAGAATTCTCCCTGTCGTCTCAGGAAGGCGTGGCGCTGATGTGCCTGGCCGAAGCACTGCTGCGCATCCCGGACAAAGGCACCCGCGACGCCCTGATCCGCGACAAGATCAGCACCGGCAACTGGCAGCCGCACCTGGGCAACAGCCCTTCGCTGTTCGTCAACGCCGCCACCTGGGGCCTGCTGCTGACCGGCAAACTGGTCTCTACCCACAATGAAACCGGCCTGACTTCGTCCCTGAGCCGCATCATCGGCAAGAGCGGCGAGCCGATGATCCGCAAGGGCGTCGACATGGCCATGCGCCTGATGGGCGAGCAGTTCGTCACCGGCGAGACCATCGCCGAGGCCCTGGCCAACGCCAGCAAGTTCGAGGCCAAGGGTTTCCGCTATTCCTACGACATGCTCGGTGAAGCCGCACTGACCGAACATGACGCCCAGAAGTACCTCGCGTCCTACGAGCAAGCCATCCATTCCATCGGCAAGGCTTCCCATGGCCGCGGCATCTATGAAGGCCCAGGCATCTCCATCAAGCTCTCGGCCCTGCACCCGCGCTACAGCCGCGCCCAGTACGAGCGCGTGATGGACGAGTTGTACCCGCGCCTGCTGTCGCTGACCCTGCTGGCCAAGCAATATGACATCGGCCTGAACATCGACGCCGAAGAGGCCGACCGCCTCGAGCTGTCGCTGGACCTGCTCGAACGCCTGTGCTTCGAGCCGCAACTGACCGGTTGGAACGGCATCGGTTTCGTGATCCAGGCCTACCAGAAGCGTTGCCCGTATGTGATCGACTACGTGATCGACCTGGCTCGCCGCAGCCGTCATCGCCTGATGATCCGCCTGGTCAAAGGCGCGTACTGGGACAGCGAAATCAAACGCGCCCAGGTTGAAGGCCTGGAAGGCTACCCGGTCTATACCCGCAAGGTGTACACCGACGTTTCCTACATCGCCTGCGCACGCAAACTGCTCTCGGTGCCGGAAGTCATCTACCCGCAGTTCGCCACCCACAACGCCCACACGTTGTCGGCCATCTACCACATCGCCGGGCAGAACTATTACCCGGGCCAGTACGAGTTCCAGTGCCTCCACGGCATGGGCGAGCCTCTGTACGAACAGGTTGTGGGCAAGGTTTCCGAAGGCAAGCTGAACCGTCCGTGCCGCGTGTACGCCCCGGTCGGCACCCACGAAACGCTGCTGGCCTACCTGGTGCGTCGCCTGCTGGAGAACGGCGCCAACACCTCGTTCGTCAACCGCATCGCCGACCAATCCATCTCCATCCAGGAGCTGGTGGCCGACCCAGTGGCCAGCATCGAGCAAATGGCCACGGTGGAAGGCGGCTTCGGCTTGCCGCACCCGCGCATTCCACTGCCGCGTGACCTGTATGGCCACGAACGCGCCAACTCCGCCGGCATCGACCTGGCCAACGAACATCGCCTCGCATCGCTGTCCTGCGCCTTGCTGGCCACCGCCCATAACCACTGGAAAGCCGCGCCCATGCTCGGTTGCGCTGCCAGCAGCGAAACCCCGGCACCGGTGCTCAACCCTTCGGATCTGCGTGACGTGGTCGGCCATGTGCAGGAAGCCACCGTCGAAGACGTTGATAACGCCATCCAGTGCGCCCTCAACGCCGCACCTATCTGGCAGGCCACCCCGCCGGCCGAGCGCGCCGCGATCCTGGAGCGCGCCGCCGACCTGATGGAAGCCGAGATCCAGCCGCTGATGGGCCTGCTGGCCCGCGAAGCCGGCAAGACTTTCGCCAACGCCATCGCCGAAGTGCGCGAAGCCGTGGATTTCCTGCGTTACTACGCAGTGCAGGCGCGCAACGACTTCACCAACGACGCCCACCGCCCACTGGGCCCGGTGGTGTGCATCAGCCCGTGGAACTTCCCGCTGGCGATTTTCAGTGGCCAAGTCGCCGCAGCCTTGGCCGCCGGTAACCCGGTGCTGGCCAAGCCTGCCGAGCAAACCCCGCTGGTGGCCGCGCAAGCGGTGCGCCTGATGCTGGAAGCCGGGATTCCCGAAGGCGTGCTGCAACTGCTGCCCGGCCGTGGCGAAACCGTGGGCGCCCGCCTGGTGGGTGACGAGCGCGTCAAAGGCGTGATGTTCACCGGTTCCACCGAAGTGGCGCGCCTGCTGCAACGCAACATCGCCGGGCGCCTGGACGCCCAGGGCCGGCCGATCCCGCTGATCGCCGAAACGGGCGGGCAGAACGCCATGATCGTCGATTCCTCGGCGCTGACCGAACAAGTGGTCATCGACGTCGTCTCCTCGGCCTTCGACAGCGCCGGCCAGCGTTGCTCGGCCCTGCGCGTACTGTGCCTGCAGGAAGATTCGGCAGACCGCGTCATCGAAATGCTCAAGGGCGCCATGGCCGAATGCCGCCTCGGCAACCCGGAGCGCCTGTCCGTGGACATCGGCCCGGTGATTGACGCCGAAGCCAAGGCTGGCATCGACAAGCACATCCAGGGCATGCGCGATAAAGGCCGCAACGTGTACCAGGTCGCCATCGCCGACAGCGAAGAGGTCAAGCGCGGCACCTTCGTGATGCCGACCCTGATCGAGGTGGAAAGCTTCGACGAACTGCAACGGGAGATCTTCGGCCCGGTGCTGCACGTGGTGCGCTACAAGCGCAAAGATATCGACCAGTTGATCGAGCAGATCAACGCGTCGGGCTACGGCCTGACCCTGGGCGTGCACACCCGCATCGACGAAACCATCGCCAAGGTGATCGACAACGTCAACGCCGGTAACGTCTACGTCAACCGCAACATCGTAGGTGCCGTAGTGGGCGTACAGCCGTTCGGCGGCGAAGGCCTGTCGGGCACCGGCCCGAAAGCCGGCGGCCCGCTGTACCTGTACCGCTTGCTGTCGACCCGCCCTACCGATGCCATCGAACAATCGTTCGTACGCAGCGATGCGGCCAACGCCCCAGACATGCGCCTGCGTGAAGCCCTGCTCCAGCCGCTGACCGCCCTGCAAACCTGGGCCGACAGCCACAAACTGGCCGACCTGAGCGCCCTGTGCGTGCAGTTCGCGGCCCAGTCGCAAAGCGGCATCACCCGCACCCTCAACGGCCCGACCGGCGAGCGCAACAGCTACGCCATCCTGCCGCGCGAACACGTGCTGTGCCTGGCGGAAGTCGAAGGCGACCTGCTGACCCAACTGGCGGCCGTACTGGCAGTCGGCGGTTCGGCAGTGTGGCCGGAAGGGGAGTTGACCAAGGCTGTGTTCGCACGTTTGCCCAAGGCTCTTCAGGCGAAGATCACCCTGGTGGCCGACTGGACCAAGGACGAAGTCACCCTCGACGCCGTCCTGCATCACGGTCACAGCGACCAGTTGCGCCAGGTCTGCCAGCAAGTGGCCAAGCGTGCCGGTGCCATCGTCGGCGTCCAGGGCCTGTCCCAGGGCGAAACCAACGTCGCCTTGGAACGCCTGGTGATCGAACGCGCCCTGAGCGTCAACACCGCGGCCGCGGGCGGCAACGCCAGCCTGATGACCATCGGCTAAACCGCACCAACACCGGGCCGCTGCAATGGCGGCCCGGTGTGCTTGAAAAACCTGTGGGCGCGCCGCCCGGCGCGCTTCCACACAGGTTTCCGGCAACGTTTTTTAGGTGGCTGGTTAAGCCGCTGCTCTGCCCCACCATCACGCTCATCAATCATCCTGTTCAGCCCTTATTCACGCGCCTAGACTCGGTCCATTCCAAAAAAAGGTAGGCCGCCATGTCCGAGACGCTGCTCAGTTCCCGCAATCTGGCTTTCGAGCTGTATGAAGTCCTCGACGCCGAGGGCCTGACCCGGCGTGAGCGGTTCGCCGAGCACAACCGCGAGACGTTTGACGCCGCCATCGGCACTGCGCGCAGCATTGCCGAGAAGTTCTTCGCCCCGCACAACCGCAAGGGCGACGAGAACGAGCCGCGTTATGAGGACGGCAACGCGATCCTGATCCCGGAAGTCAAACCGGCGGTGGATGCCTTTCTCCAAGCGGGCTTTCTCAACGCCGCGCGCAGTTTCGAGGCCGGTGGCATGCAGTTGCCGACGCTGCTGTCGCAAGCCTGCTTCGCGCACTTCCAGGCCGCCAACGCGGCGTCCACGTCTTACCCGTTCCTGACCATGGGCGCGGCCAACCTGATCGAGAGCTTTGGCACGCCGGAGCAAAAACAGCGCTTCCTGCAACCGATGATCGACGGCCGCTTCTTCGGCACCATGGCCCTGACCGAACCCCATGCCGGCTCGTCGCTGTCGGACATCCGTACCCGCGCCGAACCCGCGGCGGACGGCACTTACCGGCTCAAGGGCAATAAGATTTTCATCTCCGGGGGCGACCATCCGCTGTCGGAAAACATCGTGCACATGGTGCTGGCCAAACTGCCGGACGCGCCGGCCGGAGTGAAGGGTATTTCGCTGTTTATCGTGCCCAAGTTCCTGGTCAACGAGGACGGCAGCCTCGGCCCGCGCAATGACGTGCTGCTGGCCGGGTTGTTCCACAAGATGGGCTGGCGCGGCACCACGTCCACGGCGCTGAACTTCGGCGATAACGGCAACTGTGTCGGCTATCTGGTAGGTAAACCGCACCAGGGCCTGAGCTGCATGTTCCAGATGATGAACGAGGCGCGCATTGGCGTGGGCATGGGCGCGGTGATGCTCGGCTATGCCGGCTACCTGTATTCCCTGGACTATGCCCGCGAACGCCCGCAGGGGCGCCTGCCCGACAGCAAGGACCCCAACACCGCGCCGGTATCGATCATCCAGCACGCCGATGTGCGGCGCATGCTGCTCACCCAAAAGGCCTATGTGGAAGGCGCCTTCGACCTGGGCCTGTACGCGGCGCGGCTGTTCGATGACACCACCACGCTGGAAGGCGAGGCCGAGCGCAAGCAGGCCCAGGAACTGCTGGATTTGCTCACGCCCATCGTCAAGTCCTGGCCATCGGAGTTCTGCCTCAAGGCCAACGAACTGGCGATCCAAATCCTCGGCGGCCACGGCTACACCCGCGAATACCCGGTGGAGCAGTACTACCGCGACAATCGCCTGAACCCGATCCACGAAGGCACCCACGGCATCCAGTCCCTGGACCTGCTGGGGCGCAAACTGGCGCAAAACGGCGGCGCGGGGCTCAAGCAACTGATTCGCCTGATCGCCGACACCGGCGCGCGGGCCCAGGAATACCCATCACTCAACGCCTTGCGTGAACCGCTGGAACAACTGGTGGCGCGCCTGCAAACGGTGACCCTGGGCCTGCTCGGCGACCTGGCCCAAGGCAAGGTCAACAGCAGCCTGGCCAACTCGGCGCTGTACCTGAAAGTATTCGGGCATACGGTGATTGGCTGGCGCTGGCTGGAACAGGCGATTCGCGCCGAGGAAGGCCTACTGCGGGGCAATGCGGCGGATGTCACCTTCTATAAAGGCAAGCTGCAAGCCGCACGCTACTTCCTGACCTGGAAAGTGCCGGGTTGCCACCATGAACTGGCGATTCTCGAAGCGCGGGATGACACCTGCCTGGGGATGCAGGATGAGTGGTTTTAGTTGGATCCCACACGCTGGCAACTGACCACCCGCGCGCTGCGCCTTTTGCGCAGCGCGCCAGTCGCCTAGATCACGGTGCCAGCTGTCAAAAATGTGCCCCGACAATCAGCTAGAGGCTCACGCTTCGCTGCCAATGGCTTTGGAAATCACCTCGACCGTGGCGCTGACCTGCTCTTGATAACGGTCCAGTTCCAGCTTGTGCTGCTTTTGCATTTCCAACTGCTGGGAGCACAGGTTCATCGCCGCCAGCACCAGCAACTTGTCGCCGATCAGGGTCGGGTACTTGCGTTTGGTTTCGGCCAGCGCGGCCTTGAGCATCAGGGCGGCGTCCAGCAGGGTCTGTTCTTCCCCCGCGGGGGCCTTGATCGAGTAGTCCTCACCGAGAATGGAGACAACCTTGATTGCGTCTGGCCCCTGTCTCATGCGTTGCCAGGGCCTGCACTGACGCGCTCGACCAGCGCCTGGATACGCGCGGCGGTGGCGCCGTGTTTTTCTTCCTGCTCCATCAAGTTCAGTTGCAGGTTTTCGTTTTCGTCCTTGGCCTGGGCCAGTTCGGCGCTCAGGGTGCGGTTGCTGTCGGCCAGGGCCTGGTTCTGTTGCACCAGATCGCCGACCAGTTGCTCCAATTGACTGAGGGATGCTTCCAACATTTTGATTTCTCGGGCTTTTTCGAAGGGCGCGTACGATAAAGAAAAGTCACCACACACGCCAGGGTTATCCGGGTGCAAAGCCTTGATTTTCCTGGCGATGGACCGGCTTGCGAGCTTTACAGACTGCGATTAGCGCTTCTGGTTCCCCCCCTGGGGGGCTGCGACAAAACCGCACAGGCACTCAAGACTTTGCCTACATGACCGATAGGTCAGGATTCTGCCTTTTTTGCACCCTGCGCCAAGGCGAGCCTTTTGTCGGTAACTGTCATGTCTCTTCGCAATATGAACATCGCTCCGAGGGCGTTCCTCGGTTTTGCCATGATTGGCGCCCTGATGCTGCTGCTGGGGGTGTTTGCCCTCAACCAGATGAGCAAGATCCGCGCCGGCGGCGAAGACATCGCCCTGACCAGCGTGCCCAGCCTCAAGAGCCTGGACGAGTTCACCCAACTGACCCTGCGCCTGCGCGTGCTGTCCTATCGCCTGCTTATCAACCGCGAACCGGACGTGCAGCAAAAGACCCTGGAGCTGTTCGACCTGCGCAACCAGCAGATCGCCAGCGCCCAGCGCGACTACGTAAAACTCATCAACGGCGCCCAGGAACAGGCCGCCTACGACCAGTACGTGCAGCTCCTGGGCCAGTACCGCCAGCTCGAAGAGCGGATGAAAAACCTGTCGCGCAATGACCGGGTCGATGAGTTGCGCGAGTTGCTCAACACCGAGTTGTTGAACAATTCCGAGGCGATCAACAGCGTGCTCGCGCGCCTGATGGACATCAACACCGAGCAGACCCACGCCACCGACCAAAATGCCGCCGACCAGTACGACCACGCCTTCAACCTGGTGGTGGGCCTGTTGCTGGTGGCCAGTGCCCTGACGGTGTTGTTCGCCTGGCTGTTGACCCACAGCATCACTGGGCCTATCGCCAACGCCCTGAGCGCCGCCGAGGCCATCGCCGAGGGCAACCTGACCCAGCCGATCACGGTGGACGGCAGCGACGAGGCCGGCCGCTTGCTGCTGGCCATGGCGCGGATGCAGGAAAAACTGCGCGACACCCTGCAACGGATTTCCGGCTCGGCCACCCAACTGGCCTCCGCCGCAGAAGAGCTCAACAGCGTCACCGACGAAAGCGCCCGGGGCCTGACCCAGCAGAACAACGAAATCGAACAGGCCGCCACGGCGGTCAATGAAATGACCAGCGCCGTGGAAGAAGTGGCCCGTAACGCGGTGAGCACCTCTCAGGCGTCCAGCAACGCCACCACCTCGGCCAGCGACGGCCGCGATTTGGTGCAGGAAACCGTCAGTGCCATCGAACGCATGAGTGGTGATGTGCAGAGCACTGCCACCCTGATCGGTGAGCTGGCCGAAGAATCCCGTGACATCGGCAAGGTGCTGGATGTGATTCGCGGCCTCGCCGACCAGACCAACCTGCTGGCCCTCAACGCCGCCATCGAAGCCGCCCGTGCCGGCGAGGCGGGCCGCGGTTTTGCCGTGGTCGCCGATGAAGTGCGCGCCCTGGCCCACCGCACCCAGCAGTCGACCAGCGAAATCGAACGCATGATCGCCAGCATCCAAAGCGGTACTGAACATGCGGTGGACTCGATGCGCAACAGCACCGACCGCGCCGAATCGACGCTCAACATCGCCAAAGGTGCGGGTATCTCCCTGGATACCATCAACACTGCCATCGTCGAGATCAACGAGCGCAACCTGGTGATCGCCAGTGCTGCCGAAGAACAGGCCCAAGTCGCCCGCGAAGTGGACCGCAACCTGGTGAACATCCGCGATCTGTCGGTGCAATCGGCTACCGGCGCCAACCAGACCAGCGCCGCCAGCAATGAGCTGTCGCGCCTGGCCGTGGACCTCAACAGCCTGGTTGGGCGGTTTAGCCTCTAAGGCTTGCGGCCCAGAGCACGGTGGGAGCAACTGGCTTACCCCTGGCCACTCAGTGCCCCCATCGCGAGCAGGCTCGCTCCCACCGTGGAAAAGTGAAAATCCCGCCCGCATCACAGTTCAACTGTGGGCCGGGCGGCGCTTTGCTCGCCCGCGATGGCGGGACTCAAGCCAATAGAGGAGTAGTGGTTATACCGGCTTCATCGCGGGCCAGCCCACTCCGGCTGGGAGTGGGTTCACGCGGTGTGGCCAGATAAAAGCTTTTTGACAGTACGCTATTTCAACAGGTTAGAATCCCTGGCACGCAGACTGCATGGTCAGTTTGCGCCCGCCCTTCTGCTTCTGGAGTACTGCCTTTGAATGCGACGACCATCAACAGCCTGTTCTTGATCGGCGCGTTGCTGGTAGGTGCGAGCATTCTGGTGAGTTCCCTTTCTTCACGCCTGGGCATCCCGATTCTGGTGATTATCCTGGCGGTGGGCATGACCGCTGGCGTCGATGGCGGCGGCATCATCTTTGACAACTACCCCACGGCCTATCTGGTCGGCAACCTCGCCCTGGCGGTCATCCTGCTGGACGGTGGCTTGCGCACGCGGGTGTCGAGCTTTCGCGTGGCGCTGTGGCCGGCGTTGTCTTTGGCCACGGTGGGGGTGTTGATTACCACCGGGCTGACCGGCATGGCCGCCGCGTGGCTGTTTGACCTGAGCCTGATGCAAGGCCTGCTGGTGGGCGCCATCGTTGGCTCCACCGATGCCGCGGCGGTGTTTTCACTGTTGGGCGGCAAGGGCCTGAACGAGCGGGTCAGCGCCAGCCTGGAGATCGAGTCCGGCAGCAATGACCCGATGGCGGTGTTCCTCACCGTGACCCTGATCGACATCCTCGCCAGCGGCCAGAGTGACCTGCACTGGAGCCTGTTGGGCCACTTGGTGCGCGAATTCGGCATCGGCGGCGCCATTGGCCTGGGCGGCGGCTGGTTGCTGCTGCAACTGGTCAACCGCATCAACCTGGCCGCGGGCCTGTACCCGATCCTGGTGATCGCCGGCGGCCTCTTGGTGTTCGCCCTGACCAACGCCCTGCACGGCAGTGGGTTCCTGGCGGTGTACCTGTGTGGCCTGGTGATCGGCAACCGCCCGGTGCGCAGCCGCCACGGCATCCTGCATATGCTTGATGGCATGGCGTGGCTGGCGCAGATCGGCATGTTCCTGGTGCTGGGGCTGCTGGTCACGCCCCATGACCTGCTGCCCATCGCTCTGCCGGCACTGGGCCTGGCGCTGTGGATGATCCTGTTCGCCCGGCCGCTGTCGGTGATGGTCGGCCTGCTGCCGTTCAAGGCGTTCCATGGCCGCGAAAAAGTGTTCATTTCCTGGGTCGGCCTGCGCGGCGCGGTGCCGATCATTCTCGCGGTGTTCCCGCTGATGGCCGGGCTGCCCAATGCCCAGTTGTACTTCAACCTGGCGTTCTTCATCGTTCTGGTGTCGCTGTTGGTGCAGGGCACGAGCCTGCCGTGGGTGGCCAAGTTGCTCAAGGTCACGGTGCCGCCGGAACCGGCGCCGATCTCCCGGGCGGCGCTGGAGGTGCATGTCACCAGCGAGTGGGAGCTATTCGTCTACCGCCTCGGCGCGGAGAAATGGTGCATCGGCGCCGCCCTGCGCGAGCTGAAAATGCCCGAGGGTACGCGGATCGCCGCGTTGTTCCGCGGCCAGCAACTGCTCCACCCCTCCGGTAGCACGGTGCTAGAAGCCGACGACCTGCTGTGTGTGATCGGCCACGAACACAACCTCCCAGCCCTGGGCAAGCTGTTCAGCCAGGCGCCGCAACGGGGCCTGGACTTGCGCTTCTTCGGCGATTTCGTCCTCGAAGGCGATGCCCAACTGGGCGCGGTGTCGGCGTTGTACGGCCTGCAATTCGAGGGCTTGGACCCCGACATGCCGCTGAGCCGCTTCATTACCCAGAAGGTCGGCGGCGCGCCGGTGGTGGGCGACCAGGTGGAATGGAACGGCACAATCTGGACCGTCGCGGTGATGGACGGGAACAAGATTGGCAAAGTGGGCGTCAGATTCCCCGAAGGAAGTCGCCCGGGCCCCGGGTTGTTCCTCTAAACTGCGTTTTTCCACCCTGTCTTGACCGGTCTCTATGCCAATCTTGCGCACTCTTTTTGCCACGGCCCTGCTGAGCCTGTGCCTGTCCCTCGGTGCCGTCCAGGCAGCCGAGCCCCCCAGCAGCGAAGCGGTTCAGCGCAGCCTGGACAAAATCGCCGACCGCAAACTGCCGGAGGCCGACCAGAAAGCCCTGCAAGCGGTGTTGCAGCAAACCCTCAACCAGCTCAATAACAAGGCTGACTACGAGCAGCGGCTGATCGACCTCAAGCAGCAACTGGCCAACGCCCCGCGCCAGAACAGCGAAAACCAGAAAGAACTCGAACGCCTCAAGGCCACCAAAGTGGTGCCCGTGGCCCAGCGCTACGCCAACCTGGACGTGCCGCGGCTCGAACAGTTGCTGACCGAGCGCAGCACCCAGCAAAGCGACCTGCAAAAGGCCCTGGCCGACGCCAACAGCCTGACCATCACCGCCCAGACGCGCCCCGAGCGGGCCCAGGCCGAAATCAGCAGCAGCCAAACGCGCATCCTGCAAATCAACAGCCTGCTCAAGGCCGGCAAGGACGGCGGCAAGCCCCTTACCGCCGAGCAACGCGACCAGCTCAACGCCGAGCTGGCGGCCCTCAACGCCCTGATTCCGCTGCGCCGCCAGGAACTGGCCGGCAACAGCCAACTGCAAGACCTGGGCAACAGCCAGCACGATTTGGTGCTGGAAAAAGCCGCACGCCTGGAGCAGGAAATCCAGGACCTGCAAACCCTGATTAACCAGAAGCGCCTGGCCCAGTCCCAGGAAACCGTGACCCAGCAATCGATCGAGGCGCAGAAGGCCGGCGGCAGCAGCCTGTTGGCCAGCGAGAGCTCGGCCAACCTCAAGCTCTCCGATTACCTGCTCAAAAGCACCGACCGCCTCAACGAACTGACCCAACAGAACCTCAAGACCAAGCAATTGCTCGACAACGTGACCCAGAGCGACGCGGCCCTGGACGAGCAGATCAGCGTGCTCAAGGGCAGCCTGCTGCTGTCCAAGATCCTCTACAAACAGAAGCAGGCCTTGCCGCGCCTGCAGATGGACGGCGACCTGGCCGACCAGATCGCCGACATCCGCCTCTACCAGTTCGAGGTCAACCAGCAACGCGAACTCATCAGCAGCCCGAGCAAGTACGTGGACAACCTGCTGGCCACCCAGCCCGCGGAGCAAATCACCCCGCAACTGCGCCGCACCCTGCTGGAACTGGCGATGACCCGCGCCGACCTGCTGGAGCGCCTGAGCCGCGAACTGAGCGCCCTGCTCAACGAATCCATCACCCTGCAACTGAACCAGAAGCAACTGCTGACCACCGCGCAAAACCTGCGCGCCACCCTCGACGAGCAGATGTTCTGGATCCCCAGCAACAAGCCCCTGGACCTGGAATGGTTGCGCACCATGCCCCAGCGCCTGGAAAAGCAGATCGATAACCTGCCCTGGGCCTCCAGCCTGAGCGAGTTGCGCGACGGCCTGACCCAGCGGCCGCTGCTGTTCCTGCCGTTGCTACTGCTGTTCGGCGTGTTGCTGTGGCGGCGCAAGCCCTTATATGCGCGGCTCAACAAGGTCCACCAGGACATCGGCCACTTCAAGCGCGACAGCCAGTGGCACACGCCCCAGGCGATCCTTATCAACGTGCTGCTGGCGATGCCGGTGGCCCTGGCCCTGGCCCTGTGCGGCTACGCCTTGCAGATCGACGCCCGCGGGCAGAACGCCAACCTCGGCGCGGCGCTGATCCAGACCGCCCAGGCCTGGCTGGTGTTTTACACCGCCTACCGCATCCTCGCCCCCGGGGGCGTGGCGGAGCTGCATTTTCGCTGGGAGAAACCTCAGGTCGAGTTCCTGCAGGTGTGGGTGCGGCGCCTGGGCATCGTGGTGCTGGCGCTGGTGGCGGTGGTGGCCGTGGCCGAACACCAACCGGCGGCGCTGGCAGAAGACGTGCTGGGCATTGCCGTGGTGCTGACCTGCTACGCCCTGATGGCGTGGCTGCTCAGCCGCCTGCTGCTGAGCAGCCCGACCCACAAGAACACCTCGCTGTTTCGCAAGGCCCTGGGGGTGCTGTTCACCGCGCTGCCCATCGCCCTGTTCATCGCCGTGTGCTTTGGCTACTTCTACACCGCGCTCAAACTCAGCGACCGACTCATCAACACCCTGTACCTGCTGATGTTCTGGCTGGTGATCGAAGCCACTTTCGTGCGTGGCCTGGGCGTGGCGGCGCGGCGCCTGGCCTATGCCCGGGCCCTGAGCAAGCGCCAGGCCGCCAAGGAGGCGGGCGACGGCGACGTGGTGGTCGAAGAACCGACCCTGGACATCGAACAGGTCAACGAGCAGTCCATGCGCCTGATCCGCCTGGCCTTGCTCGGCGGGTTCATCGCAGCGCTGTACTGGGTCTGGGCCGACCTGATTACCGTGTTCTCCTACCTGGACAACATCACCCTCTACGAATACACCAGCGGCACCGGCGCCAACATGAGCATGGTGCCCATCAGCATCGGCGACATGCTCGGCGCGCTGATTATCATCGGCATCACCTTCGCCCTGGCGCGCAACCTGCCGGGCCTGCTGGAGGTGCTGGTGCTGTCCAAGCTCGACCTGGCCCAGGGCAGCGCCTACGCCACCACCACATTGCTGTCGTACGTGATCGCCGGCGTGGGGTTTGTCTCCACCCTGTCCACCCTGGGCGTGAGCTGGGACAAGCTGCAATGGCTGGTGGCCGCGCTGTCGGTGGGCCTGGGGTTTGGCATGCAGGAGATCTTCGCCAACTTCATCTCCGGGATCATGATCCTGTTCGAGCGCCCGGTGCGCATCGGCGACACCATCACCATCGGCAACCTGTCGGGCACGGTGAGCAAGATCCGCATCCGCGCCACCACCATCACCGACTTCGACCGCAAGGACATCATCGTCCCCAACAAGACGTTCATTACCGGGCAACTGATTAACTGGTCGCTGACCGACACCATCACCCGCGTCACCCTGAAGCTGGGGGTGGACTACGGCTCCGACCTGGACCTGGTCAAGGAACTGCTACTCAAGGCCGCCCGGGAAAACCCCCGCGTGCTCAAGGAGCCCGAGCCCCTCGTGTACTTCCTCAACTTCGGCGAGAGCACCCTGGACCACGAACTGCGCATGCACGTGCGCGACCTGGGCGACCGCAACCCGGTGGTGGACGAGGTCAACCGTTTCATCAACCGCGAGTTCAAGAAGCAGCACATCAACATTTCGTTCCGCCAGATGGAGGTCTACCTGAAAAACCTCCAAGGCCAGGAATACAAAATGGTGCCCATCGACCCGGAAACCAAAACCATCGGGCCCAAGGCCGACGGTAAACCCGACAGCGAGCCACCGCCGGCCAAGCTCGACTAGCCCGGTTAATCCCAGCAGAATGCTCGGACATTCTGCTGGAGATGGCCCTTGAAAGCCCTCGACGAACTGACCTTCGACAACCGCTTCGCCCGCCTGGGCGACGCCTTCTCGACCCACGTACTGCCCGAGCCCATCGACGACCCGCGCCTGGTGGTGGCAAGCCCCGCCGCCATGGCCCTGCTCGACCTCGACCCGGCGCAGGCCGACACCCCGGTGTTTGCCCAACTGTTCGGCGGCCACAAACTGTGGGCCGAGGCGCAACCGCGGGCGATGGTCTATTCCGGGCATCAGTTCGGCAGCTACAACCCGCAACTGGGGGACGGCCGCGGCCTGCTGCTGGGGGAGGTCTGCAACGCGGCGGGCGAGCACTGGGACCTGCATCTCAAAGGCGCAGGGCAAACGCCCTACTCGCGCATGGGCGATGGCCGCGCCGTGCTGCGCTCTTCAATCCGCGAATTTCTCGCCAGCGAAGCCCTGCATGCCCTGGGTATTCCCACCTCGCGGGCGCTGTGCGTGATCGGCTCCAGCACCCCGGTGTGGCGCGAAAAACAGGAGCGCGCCGCCATGGTCCTGCGCCTGGCGCCCAGCCATGTGCGCTTTGGCCACTTCGAGTATTTCTACTACACAAAGCGTACTGACGAGCACACCGCCCTGGCCGAACACGTGCTGGCCGCGCATTTCCCCCAGTGCCGCGAGCAGCCGCAGCCGTACCTGGCGATGTTCCGCGAGATCGTCGAGCGCAACGCCGAACTGATCGCCAAGTGGCAGGCCTATGGCTTCTGCCATGGGGTGATGAACACCGACAACATGTCGATCCTGGGCATCACCTTCGACTTCGGCCCGTTCGCCTTCCTCGACGACTTCGACGCCAACTTCATCTGCAACCACTCCGACGACCGTGGCCGCTACGCCTTCAGCAACCAGGTGCCCATCGGCCAATGGAACCTCAGCGCCCTGGCCCAAGCCCTGACGCCGCTGATCGAGGTCGAAGCCTTGCGCGAAACCCTGGGGCTGTTCCTGCCGCTGTACCAGGCCCACTACCTGGACCTGATGCGCCGGCGCCTGGGCTTGACCCGCGCCGAAGACAGCGACGCGAAACTGATCGAGCACCTGCTGCAACTGATGCAAAGCGGCGGCATCGACTACAGCCTGTTCTTCCGCCGCCTCGGCGATGAGCCCGCCGAACAAGCCGTGGCGCGCCTGCGCGATGACTTCATCGACCGCCCGGGCTTCGACGCCTGGGCCGCGCACTACACCGCCCGCGTCGCCCGCGACGGCGAGCCGCGGCAAGACCTGCGCCGCAACCGCATGCACGCCGTCAACCCGCTGTACATCCTGCGTAACTACCTGGCGCAACACGCCATCGATGCCGCCGAAAACGGCGATTACAGCGTCGTGCGCCAATTGCACCAGGTGTTGAGCCAACCCTTTGACGAACAACCGGGCATGGCCGCCTACGCACAGCGCCCACCGGAGTGGGGCAAGCACCTGGAGATCAGTTGTTCGTCCTAGGCACCTGCAACATTTGTGTCATACGCGCTGGTTAAGGTGACTGCAAAAACCTGCAGGGAGCCTGATGTGAACCTATTAGAAGACAACCAACCCACCGACCTCGAAACCCTGGTGGGCATGAGCCGGCGTGGCTTTATCAGCGCCGGCGCCCTGTGTGGCGCGGCGATGTTTTTGGGCGGCAACCTGCTCAGCCGCAGCGCCCTGGCCATCGGCGCCAGCAGCGGCACCAGCCCTCTGCTCGGGTTTGCCAGCATCGCCGCCGCCACCACCGACACCATCAGCCTGCCCGCCGGCTACAGCGCCAAGGTCCTCATCAGTTGGGGCCAACCGCTGCACCAGGGCGGCCCGGCCTTCGACCCCAGCGGCAATGGCACGGCCAAGGCCCAGGAGCTGCAATTTGGCGACAACAACGACGGCATGAGCCTGTTCGCCTTCCCCGACGACCCCAACCGCGCGCTGATGGCGATCAACAACGAATACACCAACTACCGCTACCTCTACCCCCACGGCGGCATGCCGCAATCGGCCGAGGACGTGCACAAGGCCCAGGCCTGCGAAGGCGTCTCGGTGATTGAAGTGCAGCGCCGCGACGGCCACTGGCAGTTCGTCCAGGGTTCGCGCTACAACCGCCGCATCCACGGCAACGCGCCGATCCGCGTCGGCGGCCCGGCGGCCGGCCACGCGCTGCTCAAAACCAGCGCCGACCCCAGCGGCAAACTTGTGCTGGGCACCTTCCAGAACTGCGCCAACGGCAAGACCCCGTGGGGCACGTACCTGACGTGCGAAGAAAACTTCACCGACTGCTTTGGCAGCAGCAACGCCGAGCAGCACTTCGACGCCGCGCAAAAGCGCTACGGCGCCGTGGCCGCCAGCAAAGAAATCAACTGGCATCAGCACGACCCGCGTTTTGACCTGGCGAAGAACCCCAACGAACTCAACCGCCATGGCTGGGTGGTGGAAATCGACCCGTTCGACCCACAATCCACCCCGGTCAAGCGCACCGCTCTGGGCCGCTTCAAGCATGAAAACGCAGCCCTGGCCGAAACCGGCGACGGCCGCGCCGTGGTGTACATGGGCGACGACGAGCGCGGCGAGTTCATCTACAAGTTCATCAGCCGCGACAAGATCGACCACAAAAACCCCAAGGCCAACCGCGACCTGCTGGACCACGGCACCCTCTACGTCGCCGTGTTCGATGGCGGCGACGGCAACACCGACCACCCCAAGGGCCAGGGCCAGTGGGTGGAGTTGAGCCACGGCAAAAACGGCCTCGACGCCAGTAACGGCTTCGCCGACCAGGCCCAGGTGCTGATCCATGCGCGCCTGGCCGCCAGCGTGGTCAAGGCCACGCGCATGGACCGCCCGGAATGGATCGTGGTCAGCCCCAAGGACGGCCAGGTCTATTGCACCCTGACCAACAACGCCAAGCGCGGCGAAGACGGCCAACCGGTGGGCGGCCCCAACCCACGGGAGAAAAACGTCTACGGGCAGATCCTGCGCTGGCAGCCTGAGCGCGGCGAACACGGCGCCCCGACCTTTGCCTGGGATCTGTTCGTGGTCGCCGGCAACCCGGTGGTGCACGGCGGCACGGCCAAGGGTGGCTCGGCCAACATCACCCCACAGAACATGTTCAACAGCCCCGATGGCCTGGGTTTTGACGGTGCCGGGCGGTTGTGGATTCTCACCGACGGCGATTCGAGCAACGGCGGCGACTTCGCCGGCATGGGCAACAACCAAATGCTCTGCGCCGACCCGGACAGCGGTGAGATCCGTCGTTTCATGGTCGGCCCGGTGGGCTGCGAAGTCACCGGCATCAGCTTCGCGCCCGACTTCAAGACCCTGTTCGTGGGCATTCAGCACCCTGGCGAAAACGGCGGTTCGACCTTCCCCGAGCACCTGCCTAACGGCAAGCCGCGTTCATCGGTGATGGCAATCAGCCGGGAGGATGGCGGGATCGTCGGCGCCTGATAAACCGCCATCGCCGGCCCGCCCCAGCCTTGAATGCTTGGCACCCTTCAAGGCTGGGTGCGAGCCTGCTCGCGATAGCGATCCCCACCTATCTGCGCCCGTCTGCGCTAACATGCCGGGCCGGACGCGGCAGCCTGCTGCGCGCAGGAGTCAGCATGGCCCATCCGTTTGAAACCCTTACCCCCGACCTGGTGCTCGATGCCGTTGAAAGCATCGGTTTCCTCAGCGACGCTCGCGTGCTGGCGCTCAACAGCTACGAAAACCGCGTCTACCAAGTCGGCATCGACGACAGCGAACCGCTGATCGCCAAGTTCTACCGCCCCCAGCGCTGGACCAACGACGCCATCCTGGAAGAACACCGCTTCACCTTTGAACTGGCCGACTGCGAAGTGCCGGTGGTGGCGCCACTGATCCACAACGGCGAAAGCCTGTTCGAGCACGCCGGTTTCCGCTTCGCCCTGTTCCCGCGCCGTGGCGGCCGGGCGCCGGAGCCGGGCAACCTCGACCAACTCCATCGCCTCGGCCAATTGCTGGGGCGCTTGCACGCTGTGGGCGCCACCCGCCCGTTCGAGCACCGCGAAGCGCTGGGCGTGAAGAACTTCGGCCACGACTCGCTCAACACCCTGCTGGACGGCAACTTCATCCCCAAAAGCCTGCTGCCGGCCTATGAGTCGGTGGCGCGTGACCTGCTCAAGCGCGTGGAAGAGGTCTACAAGGCCACGCCCCACAAGAACATCCGCATGCACGGCGATTGCCACCCCGGCAACATGATGTGCCGCGACGAGGTGTTCCACATCGTCGACCTCGACGACTGCCGCATGGGCCCGGCGGTGCAAGACTTGTGGATGATGCTCGCCGGCGACCGTCAGGAATGCCTGGGGCAGCTGTCAGAACTGATGGATGGCTACCAGGAATTCCACGACTTCGACCCGCGCGAACTGGCGCTGATCGAACCCCTGCGCGCCCTGCGCTTGATGCACTACAGCGCCTGGCTGGCGCGGCGCTGGGACGACCCGGCGTTCCCCCACAGCTTCCCGTGGTTCGGCAGTGAGCGCTATTGGGGCGACCAGGTGCTGGCCCTGCGCGAGCAACTGTCGGCGCTCAATGAAGAGCCGTTGCGCTTGTTCTGAACACCGCGTGGCTACTGAGGAGTGGTGATGCGGGTGGGAGTGAGCCTGCTCGCGATAAAGCACCACTCCTCCAGCGGCTGGGAGGCCGCCATCGCGGGCACGCCTGCCCCCACAGAAGAAGACTGAATGCCTGCCATCGTCGCGAGCCCGCCCCCACAAAAAGCGGCAACCGCGGACAAACCTCCTTACAATCACCGCTTTGTTAGTTGCCTAAGCAAGGACTTTGCATGCCAGCCGCCAACCCGCGCCACGGCTACATCCTGGGCCTGAGTGCCTACATCATCTGGGGCCTGTTCCCGCTTTACTTCAAGGCCATCGCCTCGGTGCCGGCAGTCGAGATCATCATCCACCGGGTGTTGTGGTCGGCGCTGTTCGGCGGCTTGCTGTTGCTGGTGTGGAAGCACCCCGGTTGGTGGCGCGAACTGCGCGATAACCCGCGGCGCCTGGCGATCCTGGCGCTGAGCGGCACGCTGATCGCGGCGAACTGGCTGACCTACGTTTGGTCGGTGAACAGCGGGCACATGGTCGAGGCGAGCCTGGGCTACTACATCAACCCCTTGGTCAATGTACTGCTGGGCATGGTGATCCTGGGCGAGCGCCTGCGGCGCCTGCAATGGGTCGCGGTGGGGCTGGCGACATTGGGCGTGGCGCAGCAAGTGTGGCAACTGGGCAGCGTGCCGTGGATTTCCCTGGTGCTGGCGCTGACCTTCGGCTGCTACGGCCTGATCCGCAAACAGGCGCCGGTCAAAGCCCTGCCGGGGCTGGTGGTGGAAACCTGGATGCTGGTGCCGATTGCCCTGGGCTGGTTGCTGCTCAACCCCGGCGCCCACAGCGCGCAGATGGCGTTCTGGAGCACCAGCGAAGCCTGGTGGCTGGTGGCGGCCGGGCCGGTGACGCTCATCCCGCTGGTGTGCTTCAACGCCGCCGCACGGCACTTGCCTTACACCAGCCTGGGCTTTTTGCAGTACATCGCCCCCACCCTGGTGTTGCTGCAAGCGGTGCTGTTGTTTGGCGAACACTTGTCGCCCAGCACCCTGGTGGCGTTGGTCTTTATCTGGGCGGCCCTGGTGGTGTACAGCGTCGATATCTGGCTGAGCATCCGCAAGCGGCGCTGATCGAAAAACGTACAAACCCTCCCAGGCCACGCCCGCCGTGGCCTGCACGCATCTTTCCCAAGGTTATCCACAGGCCCATCCCCGGCGTTTGTGCACAAGCCGTTGAAACTGCTGGTTTTTTGCTCAATTGCTGAAGCAGCCCGGCCCGCCTGGGCTGGCGGCGAGTCTCTACAGGTTATCCACAGGCAGGTGCAAGGTTTCCTTGGATAACCCCGCCCTTCAGCTGTCGCTGCGCAGCACCAGCTCCACCATCAAGTCGTCGGCCAGGGTTTCCAGGCGTGTTTGCAGCACGTCCAGCGACAGGGTCAACGGCACCGCCAGCAGCGCCTCGGCATGGAACAGCGGCTCGCCGCTCATGGGCGCGGGGCGCACATCGGTTACCAACCGCTCCAGGTTGACGCCCTGCTCGCTCAACAGCCGCGTGATATCGCGCACGATACCCGGCCGGTCGTTGCCTACCAGTTCCATAGCGATAGGCTTCCAGGTGCACGACTGTTCGATGCCGCTTTCGGCGATCAGCACCCGGATGCCGTGGGTGGCCAAGCCTTGCAGAGCATCGACCAACGCGTCATAGGCCTCGGCGGGCACGCCGATGCGCAGGATCCCGGCAAACTGCCCGGCCATGCGCGCCATGCGGCTTTCCAGCCAATTGCCGCCGTGCTCGGCGATGCACTGGGCGATATGCTCGACCTGGCCGGGTTTGTCCGGGGCGATCACGGTGAGTACGAGGTGGTCCATGGCAAAGCCCTCAGGTGATGGATCGAACCAGTATAGGCAGCGCCCTCGCCTGCCGGAGGCCCATCTGCTGTAGCAAGCGGGCTAGCGCGCTGGCGACGGAGCCTCTGTGGAGCCGGTTAAAAAACATTCTGTGTACTGTTTTTATATTTATCTGGAACAATTCATCTGTTTTTTGAGAACATCGCCCACCACGGCGTGACCAGACTGCCGACTTAGGTCGCAGAACGACGTATTTAGTCTAATTTTCACAACCGCAATTCATCATGTAGTATGCCCCGGCGCGCACTACATAACGTTGGATCGATGTCTGCCACGGCGCCATCGCAACCCCGCACGGCACTATCGGCAAGGCGTCAAGCCTGTGATTGGAACGAACCAGCCGCCACAGTGATGGCATGTACTGGCACCGGGGTTTGTGGTTTAAATGGCCAGAGGCTTCATTGTTTTTTTACAAGAGCTGAAAAGCGAAATAGCTGAGCAGAGTGAGGCAAGCAATGACTGAACACGTTCAAGTCGGTGGCCTGCAGGTCGCCAAAGTCCTGTTCGACTTCGTGAATAACGAAGCCATTCCCGGTACCGGCCTCACCGCCGACCAGTTCTGGGCCGGTGCCGACAAGGTCATCCATGACCTGGCACCGAAGAACAAAGCCCTACTCGCCAAACGCGATGATTTCCAGGCGCGTATCGATGCCTGGCACCAGGCTCATGCCAGCCAGGCCCACGACGCCGTGGCCTACAAAGCCTTCTTGCAAGACATCGGTTATTTGCTGCCAGAAGCAGCGGATTTCCAGGCGACGACGCAAAACGTCGACGACGAAATCGCCCGCATGGCCGGCCCGCAACTGGTGGTGCCGGTGATGAACGCCCGCTTTGCCCTCAACGCCTCGAACGCCCGCTGGGGTTCGCTGTACGACGCGCTGTACGGCACCGACGCCATCAGCGAAGCCGATGGCGCGCAAAAGGGCAAAGGCTACAACAAGGTCCGTGGCGACAAGGTCATCGCCTTCGCCCGCGCCTTCCTCGACGAAGCCGCGCCCCTGGCCGCTGGCACCCACGTCGATTCCACGGGCTACAAGATTGTGGACGGCAAACTGGTGGTCGCCCTGGTGGGCGGCAGCAACAGTGGCCTGCGCAATGACGCGCAACTGATCGGCTACCACGGCGATGCCGCGGCACCGACCGCCGTGCTGCTGAAAAACCACGGCCTGCACTTCGAAATCCAGATCGATGCCAGCACCCCGGTGGGCCAGACCGATGCCGCCGGTGTCAAAGACATCCTGATGGAAGCCGCGCTGACCACCATCATGGACTGCGAAGACTCCGTCGCCGCCGTCGATGCCGACGACAAAGTGGTGATCTACCGCAACTGGCTCGGCCTGATGAAGGGCGACCTGGCCGAAGAAGTGGCCAAGGGCGGCCAGACCTTCACCCGCACCATGAACGCCGACCGCACCTACACCACCCCGGATGGCGGCGAACTGAGCCTGCACGGTCGTTCGCTGTTGTTCGTGCGTAACGTGGGCCACCTGATGACCATCGACGCGATCCTCGACAAGGACGGCAACGAAGTCCCCGAGGGCATTCTCGATGGCCTGATGACCAGCCTGGCGGCGATCCACAGCCTCAACGGCAACACCTCGCGCAAGAACAGCCGCACCGGTTCGGTCTACATCGTCAAACCGAAGATGCACGGCCCGGAAGAAGCCGCGTTCACCAACGAGTTGTTCGGCCGCATCGAAGACGTGCTGGCCCTGCCACGCAACACCCTCAAAGTCGGGATCATGGACGAGGAGCGCCGTACCACGGTCAACCTCAAGGCCTGCATCAAGGCCGCCAGCGAGCGCGTGGTGTTTATCAACACCGGGTTC
This sequence comes from Pseudomonas sp. MF08875, assembly GCF_059862525.1. Classification (NCBI taxonomy): domain Bacteria; kingdom Pseudomonadati; phylum Pseudomonadota; class Gammaproteobacteria; order Pseudomonadales; family Pseudomonadaceae; genus Pseudomonas; species Pseudomonas sp. MF08875. The sequence continues at coordinate 26,626 of NZ_JCBCUW010000005.1, read as the reverse complement.
CTGGACCGCACCGGCGATGAAATCCACACCTCCATGGAAGCCGGCGCGATGGTGCGCAAAGCCGCCATGAAAACCGAGAAGTGGATCGGCGCCTACGAGAACTGGAACGTCGATATCGGCCTGAGCACCGGCCTGCAAGGTCGCGCCCAGATCGGCAAAGGCATGTGGGCCATGCCTGACCTGATGGCCGCCATGCTGGAGCAGAAAATCGCCCACCCGCTGGCCGGCGCCAACACCGCGTGGGTACCGTCGCCGACCGCCGCCGCGCTGCACGCGCTGCACTACCACAAGGTCGATGTATTCGCCCGCCAGGCCGAACTGGCCAAGCGCGGCCGCGCGTCGGTGGACGACATCCTGACCATCCCGTTGGCGAGCAATCCCCACTGGTCGGCCGAAGAAATCCAGAACGAACTGGACAACAACGCCCAAGGCATCCTCGGTTATGTGGTGCGTTGGATCGACCAAGGCGTGGGTTGCTCCAAGGTGCCGGACATCAACGACATCGGCCTGATGGAAGACCGTGCCACGCTGCGTATCTCCAGCCAGCACATCGCCAACTGGCTGCGTCACGGCATCGTCACTCAAGCTCAGGTGCTGGAAAGCCTCAAGCGCATGGCCCCAGTGGTAGACCGCCAGAACGCCGGGGACGCGCTGTACCGCCCACTGGCCCCGAACTTCGACAGCAACATTGCCTTCCAGGCAGCGGTCGAACTGGTGATCGAAGGCACCAAACAGCCCAACGGCTACACGGAGCCGGTGCTGCACCGCCGCCGCCGTGAGTTCAAGGCTGCCAACGGCCTGTAAGCCAACGCCGTAAACCACAAAGCCCCGGCCGCAAGGTCGGGGCTTTGTCGTTTCTGGCACCTGTTCGTAGGACGCAGGCTGGCTATGCCATGCCCAATTCGTGCTTGACCAGCGCCAGCAGCTTGTCGGTATCGATGGGCTTGAGCAAAAAATCCACCACGTTCAAATGCATGGCGGCGATGGCGTCGCCCACTTCGGCGTCGCCGGAAACGATGATGATCGGCAGCGCTGCGCGCACCGATTCGCGCACCTGGCGGATCAGGTCCAGGCCATCGAAGGGCGCCATGCGCAGGTCAGTAATCAGCAGGCCGATGGAGTTGCGCGAGGCCAAGAGGTCGAGCGCGGCCTTGCCGCTGGCGGCAGTCAGGCAGTGGATGCCGTCCAGGGCGAGGATTTCTGCGAGAAGCTCGCGGGCATCGCGGTCGTCGTCAACGATCAGTACCCGTTGCGGCGGCAAATCCGGTTCCAGCATCACGGCACTGAGCGCCTCGCGCTCGGCCTCGCTCAAAATATCGTGGTCAGGCATAACAATCTCTACAGGTTCAAGACAATCTCCCAGCACAGTGGTCTGACATCGCCGGGCGAAGCTTCAATGTGCGCTTCGTCGGAAAGTTTTCCAAGAGTGCCGACAAGCGGTTTATTCGCCAGTTCTCGTAGGCCATGTCTGAATATTTGTGACCGAGCCTAGACTTACGTCCAATGGGCACTGCGCACCGGGCAGCCGACCATGGCCGCCACAACAAATCCAAAAAGACTGCGGTACACGCCAATGAGCAAAACGGATGCCTTCACCCAGGCAGGGAAAACCGCGGTGTTGCAGAACATCCACGGCACCATGCAGTTCCTGCAGCGCTTCCCGCCCTTCAACCAGATGGAAAACGCCCACTTGGCGTACCTGGTGGAGCAATGCCAACTGCGCTTCTATGCCGCTGGCGAGAGCATCGTCAAACCTGCCGACGGGCCGGTGGAGCATTTTTTTATCGTCAAGCAGGGCCGCGTGGTGGGTGAGCGCCCGCACACGGCGCGGGGCGGTACCGAAACCACGTTCGAGATCACCACGGGCGAGTGCTTTCCCCTGGCCGCGCTGCTGGGCGAGCGCGCCACCCGCACCGAGCATCGGGCGGGGGAGGACACCTTCTGCCTGCAACTGAACAAACTCGCGTTCATCAAGCTGTTCGCCCTCTCCAGCGCCTTTCGCGATTTTGCCCTGCGCGGGGTCAGCAGCCTGCTGGACCAGGTCAACCAGCAGGTGCAGCAAAAAGCCGTGGAAACCCTCGGCACCCAATACTCCCTGAACACGCGCCTGGGTGAATTGGCCATGCGCCACCCGGTCAGTTGCCTGCCCGCCACGCCCCTGCGCGAGGCGGTGACGCTGATGCATGAGCAGCAGGTCGGCAGCATTGTGGTGGTGGATGAGCACAAGGCACCGCTGGGCATTTTCACCCTGCGCGACCTGCGCCAAGTGGTGGCCGACGGCACCAGCGATTTCAACCAAAGCATCGCCCGGCACATGACCCAGGCGCCGTTTTTCCTCAGCCCCGAGCACAGTGCGTTTGATGCGGCCATCGCCATGACCGAGCGGCATATCGCCCACGTCTGCCTGGTCAAGGATCAGCGCCTGTGCGGCGTGGTGTCAGAGCGCGATCTGTTCTCCCTGCAGCGGGTCGACCTGGTGCACCTGGCCCGCACCATCCGCAATGCGCCCCGGGTGGAGAACCTGGTGGCCATGCGCGGGGAAATCGGCCAATTGGTCGAGCGCATGCTGGCCCACGGTGCGTCTTCGACCCAAATCACCCACATCATCACCCTGCTCAACGACCACACCGTGTGTCGGGTCATCGAGCTGGCCCTGGCCGACAAGGGCGACCCCGGCGTGCCGTTCACCTGGCTGTGCTTTGGCAGCGAAGGGCGCCGCGAGCAGACCCTGCACACCGACCAGGACAACGGCATCCTCTTCGAGGCCCGCGACGCCGCCCATGCCGCCGAGATCCGCGGCAAGCTGTTGCCCCTGGCGCAGCACATCAACCAGAACCTGGCGTTGTGCGGTTTTACCCTGTGCAAAGGCAACATCATGGCCGGCAACCCCGAGCTGTGCCTGTCGCGGGCCGAATGGGCGCGGCGCTTCGCGGCGTTTATCCGCGAGGCGACACCGGAAAACCTGCTGGCCTCCAGCATCTACTTCGACCTGCGGGTGGTATGGGGTGACGAACAGGGTTGCGAGCAACTGCGCCGGGGCATCCTGGAGCAGGTCGCCGACAACCGCTTGTTCCAACGCATGATGGCCGAGAACGCCCTGCGCCAACGCCCGCCCGTGGGGCGCTTCCGCGATTTCGTGCTGACGCGCAAAGGCACGGACAAAGCCACCCTGGACTTGAAAGTGCAAGGCCTGACCCCCTTCGTCGACGGCGCCCGCCTGCTGGCCCTGGCCAACGGCGTGGAAGCCAACAACACCCTCGAACGCCTGCGCCAATTGGTCGAGCGCGAAGTGATCGAACGCCTGGACGGCGCCGCCTACGAGGAGGCTTACCACTTCATCCAGCAAACCCGCATGCAGCAACACCAATTGCAGACCCGGGAAAACCTGCCCTACTCCAACCGCGTCGACCCCGACAGCCTCAACCACCTCGACCGGCGCATCCTGCGCGAGTCCCTGCGCCAGGCCCAACGCCTGCAAAGCAGCCTGGCCCTGCGGTATCAGCTATGAGCCTGTTCAACTGGCTGCGCCCCAGCGCGCCGACCCTGAGCCCAACCCAGCAACAACGCCTGGAGGCCCTGGCGCCCGCCGCGCCACTGGACGAGTGCAGCCTGCGCGAGCAGCGCTGGGTGGTGGTGGACCTGGAAACCACCGGCCTGAACCTGAACAAAGATGTAGTGCTGTCCATCGGCGCCGTGGTGATCGAAGACGGCGCCATCGATTTTCGTCAACAGTTCGAGCGCACCCTGCAACGCCCCGACCACAGCGTCGGGCCCAGCGTGTTGATCCATGGCCTGGGGCCCAGCGCGATTGCCGCCGGCAGCGACCCGGTGGAGGCCTTGCTCGACTTCATGGAATTTGTCGGCGATAGCCCGCTGCTGGCCTTCCATGCGCCCTTCGACCAGCACATGCTCGGCCGCGCCCTGAAAACCAGCCTGGGCTACCGCTTGCAGCACCCGTTCCTGGATGTGGCGGACATGGCGCCGCTGGTCTGCCCCCAGGCGCACATCCGCGAGGCGGGGCTGGACGACTGGATCGAGCACTTCAAGCTGCACGTGGGCGAACGCCACCACGCCAGCGCCGACGCCCTGGCCACCGCCGAACTGGCGCTGATCCTGTTTAGCCGCGCCCGCCAGCAGCAAATCCACAGCCCGCTGAACCTGCAACAACGCCTGGGCCAATGGAAACGCCGACGCCAGGCGCAGTCGTTCTGACCTAGCGGGCTCGCCCGCCTGCTACAGCAGCACCCGACCAACGCCAATTGCGCCGCCTCCAGGCTTCTGCCAGAATCGCGAACAATTCTCGTTAGCTTAAACTCCTACGTCGGTGATGCCCTGTGTCGTCAGTCCAAAACCCCAACAATGAGCTGGTAGGTTCGCTTTATCGCGACCATCGCGGCTGGCTGTTGGCTTGGCTGCGGCGCAATGTGGCCTGCCCGCAGCGCGCCGAGGACCTGAGCCAGGACACGTTCGTGCGCCTGCTGGGCCGCGACAGCTTCAACGCCCCGCGTGAACCGCGGGCGTTTTTGGTGGCCATCGCCAAGGGCCTGTTGTTCGACTACTTCCGCCGCGCCGCGCTGGAACAGGCCTACCTCAGCGAACTGATGCTGATCCCCGTGCACGAACAACCGTCCCCGGAAGAACAGCAACTGATCCTCGAAGACCTCAAGGCCATCGATCGCCTGCTAGGCAAGCTCTCGACCAAGGCCCGCGCCGCGTTCCTCTACAACCGTCTCGACGGCATGAGCCACGGCGAAATCGCCGAGCGCCTCGGTGTGTCGGTGCCCCGCGTGCGCCAGTACCTGGCCCAGGGCATCCGCCAGTGCTACATCGCCCTGTACGGCGCGCCGCAATGAGCCGCGCCGAACGCCAACCCGTCTCGGCACAGGTGCTGGACGCCGCGATTGCCTGGCAGTTGTGCCTGGACTGCGGCGCCGCCAGCGCGCTGGAGCGCGAAGCCTTCGCCCAATGGCACGCCGCCGCCGAAGAACACGCCCGCGCCTGGCGGCAACTGGGCATGCTCGACCAACGCTTCAGCGCCGCCAGCGGCCCGGCGCGCACGGCCCTGCTGCAATCGCGCGAAGGCATCCGCCGGCGCGTGCGCAAACTCGGCACCGGGTTGGCCAGTGTGGTGTTGGTGTGCGGCCTGGCGCTGTTCGCCGGCCCGCGCTACCTGCCTGTGGATTACTGGCTGGCCGACCAACGCACCGCCACCGGCGAGCAACGCACGCTGCGCCTGGCCGACGGCACCCTTATCAACCTCAACACCCACAGCGCGATGGACGTGCGCTTCGACGACAAGCAGCGGCGCATCGTGTTGCAGGAAGGGGAAATCCTGGTCGAGACCGGCCACAACGACCCACGCCCGTTTATCGTCGAAACCGCCGACGGCAGCCTGCGCGCCCTGGGCACACGCTTCTTGGTGCGCCGCGAAGAGGCCGGCACGCGCCTGAGCGTGCTGCAATCGGCCGTGGCCGCCCACCCGCAGGCCGGCGCCGACGAGCAGATCTACCAGGCCGGCCAGCAAGTGCTGATGCGCCGCGACGGCCTCGGCCCGCTGATCGCCCTCAAGCCCGGCGCCGACGCCTGGACCCGCGGCATGCTGGTGGTGGACAACGCGCGCCTGGAAGACCTGGTCAACGAACTGAGCCGCTACCGCCCCGGCCACCTGGGCGTGACCGCGCAAGTGGCCGACCTGCGTATCACCGGCAGCTTCCCGCTGCACGACACCGACCTGGCCCTCACCGCCCTGCTGCCGACCCTGCCGGTGCAGATCCAGCAGCACACGCCGTGGTGGGTGACGGTCGAGGCCAAGGTTGAGCCGCTTTAGCCTCAAAACGCTGTTGGGGCATTTTCCTGTGGGAGCAACGGTCTTACCTCGACCATTCGTCACCGCCACTCAGTGCCGCCATCGCGAGCAGGCTCGCGCCCACAGAAAAAATAAAATTCCACCCTCACCACCATTCAACTGTGGGAGCGGGCCTGCCCGCGATGGCGGCAGTACTGTCGATACGTATCCATTCGATGGCCGACCTCATCGCGGGCGAGCGGAGCGGCGCCCGGCCCACACCCCTCTTTACTTGCTGAATCGAAATTAATTTCATTCACGCCCTATCACTTTTCCCATCTCGTTCGGCACCTAGGCAATTGAGAAATATTTCCATTCAGGAGCCGCCGATGTCCCGTTCGTTCGATACCCTGTTGCGCCCCAGCCTGTTGGCCGTCGCCATCGCCCTGTGCACACCGCTGGCCAGCACCGCCTTGATCGCCGCCGAGCAGGCGTCCGCCGTGCGCGCCTACAACCTGGCGGCTGCACCCTTGGCCGGCACCCTGAATCAGATCGCCAGCCAGGCCGGCCTGGCCCTGACCCTGGACCCCGCCCTGGCCGCCGGCAAGACCTCGGCGCCGGTGCAGGGCCAGTTCGACGCCAGCACCGCCCTACGCCAGGCCCTACGTGGCACCGGCCTGCAACTGGAACAGAGCGGCGCCGGCACCTACAGCCTGGCCCCAGTGCCGGAGGGCGCATTGGCCCTGCCGGTTACCAGCATCACCGGCCAGGCAAACCTGGAAAGCGCCTGGGGCCCGGCCGACGGTTACGTCGCCACCCGCACCGCCGCCGGCACCAAGACCGACACGCCGATTGTCGAAGCACCGCGCTCGATGACGGTGATTACCCGCGAGCAACTGGACGAGCGCCAAGTGCTCAACCTCAACGACGCGTTGCGCTACACCGCCGGCGTGCAGAGCAGCGGCTACGGTTCCGACTCGCGCGCCGACTGGCTGCGGGTGCGCGGCTTCGACCCGACCCAGTTCCTCGACGGCATCCCGCTGCCCAAGGGCTCGTTCTCCAACCCCAAGGTCGAGCCGTGGAACCTGGAGCGCATCACCGTGTTGCGCGGCCCGGCCTCGTCCGTGTACGGCCAGACCCCGCCCGGCGGCATGCTCGACATGGTCAGCCGCCGCCCCCAGGCTGAAAGTGCCCACCAGGTCGAAGCCCAGGCCGGCAGCAACGAACACAAGCAAATCAACTTCGACAGCACCGGCAAAATCGATGACGAAGGCCGCTTTCTCTACCGCGTCAGCGGCGTGGTGCGCGACAGCAACGCGCCGGTCGATCACATCCCGGACAAGCGCTACAACATCGCCCCCAGCCTGACCTGGAACATCAACGACGACACCAAGCTGACGTTCATTTCCCAGTACACCCGCGACGATACCGGCATCACCGGGCAGTTCCTGCCGTTGCAGGGCACCCAACTGCCAGGCAGCAAGATTTCCCACCACAAGAACCTCGGCGAGCCGGGTTGGGACTTCTACGACCGCACCTACTACGCCCTGGGCTACGCCTTTGAAACGCACCTCAACGACACCTGGCAGTTCAAGCAAAACCTGCGCTACACCAAGAGCGATTTGGGTTTTCAAGCCGTCAACGTCGGCACCATCAACACGGTCGATGCCGATGGCAACGTCAACCGCGAGGCGGGCATCGTCAACGAAGACATCAGCCAGTTCGCCGTGGACAACAACTTCCAGGCTGACTTCCAGACCGGCGCCGTGCAGCACACCCTGTTGCTGGGCGTCGATCACCAGCGCTCCAACACCAACTACCAATGGCTGTACGGCGGCTCGTACACCTACGGCGCCGACGGTAAACCCAATGGCTACAACGTGCCGCCGATCAACGTGAACCGCCCGGTGCACGGCCAGGACATGTCCAATGTCAGCTACTTCGCGTTGCAGGACTTTGGCCAGAAAACCCAGCAAACCGGCGTTTACATCCAGGACCAGATGGCCCTGGACAACTGGCGCCTGACCCTGGGCGGGCGTGAAGACTGGGTGCACACCGGCACCACCTTCCACAACAGAGGCGACGCCACCAGCACCCAGCGCGACAAAGCCTTCACCGGCAACGTCGGCCTGAGCTACGTGTTCGACAACGGCGTGACGCCGTACCTGTCCTACACCGAGTCGTTCCAACCGAGCACCGGCGCCAGCGTCGATGCGGCGCAATCGTTCAAACCCACCGAGGGCCGCCAGTACGAGGCCGGCGTAAAGTATCAACCCGTGGGCAGCCGCAGCCTGCTGACCGCCGCCGTGTATGACTTGCGCCAGAGCAACGTGAAAGTCGCCGAAGGCAGCCTCACCCGCCAGGTCGGCGAAGTGCAGGTCCGCGGCCTGGAGCTGGAAGCCACCACCCAGGTCAACGACAACCTCAAGGTGGTCGGCTCCTACACCTACACCGACACCGAAACCCTCAAGGGCAAACCCGACGAAGTGGGCAAGCGTATGGCGCTGATCCCGCGCAACCAGGCCACCCTGTGGGGCGACTACACCTGGAACGCCGGCGTGCTCGACGGCTTCGGCATGGGCGCGGGCGTGCGCTACGTCGGTGACACCTACGGCAATGCCAGCAACACCGCCGTCGCCCACGTGGGCTCCTACACCGTGTACGACGCCGCCGTGCACTACGACATGGGCCGCCTGGGCAACAGCCTCAAAGGCATGACCGTCGCCGTCGAAGCCAAGAACCTGTTCAACAAGGACTACCTGGCCAACTGCGACGGCTACTGGTGCTACTACGGTGACGAACGCAACGTGGTCGCCAGCGTGAATTACAAATTCTAAAAAGAGATAAACCCTTGTAGGAGCGAGCCTGCTCGCGATGGCGGCCGGCCAACCGACAGCGATGTTGGCTGGGCCGGCGCTATCGCGAGCAGGCTCGCTCCCACCCAAGAAAAATCCCGTGACCTATAGGCTGCCCGCAAGGCAGCCTATTTTTGCCTGTGGAGCCCCGATGAAAAGCCGAACCATCCGCCGCTGGTCTGCGGTTCATACCTGGACCAGCCTGATCTGCACCGCATTCCTGCTGATGCTGGCGCTGACCGGCCTGCCGTTGATCTTTCACCATGAAATCGATCACCTGCTGGGCGATGCGCCCGAGCTGGCGCAATTGCCCGCCGATACCCCCCAACTGGACTTGCAGCAACTGGTGCTCAAGGCCCAGGCCCATCGCCCCGGGGAAGTGATGCAGTACTTCGGCTGGGATGAAGAAGACCCCAACGGCGTGGTGGCGATCATGGCCGCCACCGCCGGCACCGAGCCCAACGCGTCCCACACCTTCATGCTCGATGCCCGCACCGGCGAGGTGGTGGACATGCCTTCGGCCAATGGCGGGGTGATGATGTTCATCCTGCGCCTGCATGTGGATATGTTCGCCGGGTTAGCGGGCAAGCTGCTGCTGGCGTTCATGGGCATCCTGTTCGTGCTGGCGATTGTCTCGGGCGCGGTGTTGTACCTGCCGTTCATGCGCCGCTTGAAATTCGCCACCGTGCGCCACGACAAATCCACCCGCCTGCGCTGGCTCGACCTGCACAACCTGATCGGCGTCGTGACCCTGACCTGGGCCCTGGTGGTGGGCGTGACCGGGGTCATCAGCGCCTGCGCCGACCTGATTATCGCGGCGTGGCGCAACGACAGTCTCAGCGCCATGGTCCAGCCCTACCGCGATGCCCCGCCGCTGGCCGCGCTGGCCCCGGCCAGCCGCTTGCTCGACATCGCGCAAGAAGCTGCACCCGGCATGCGCCCGGACTTCATCGCCTTCCCCGGCACGCGCTTTTCCAGCGAGCACCACTACGCGGTGTTCATGAAAGGCAGCACCCACCTGACCTCACACCTGCTCACCCCGGTACTGATCGACGCCAGCACCCTCAAGGTCACTGCCGTGGCGCAACGGCCCTGGTACATGGACGCCATGGGCATGTCCCAGCCCCTGCACTTTGGCGACTACGGCGGCATGCCGATGAAAATCCTCTGGGCCGTGCTGGACGTGCTGACCATCGTCGTCCTTGGCAGTGGCCTGTACCTGTGGGTCGTGCGGCGCAAAGCGGCGAAAGCCGTGGAGGTGCCCGCGTGAAGCCACGGCAATCGAATTTCTGGAAGGTCTTCGCCATTCCCAGCGTCATCGCCCTGCTCAGCGCGGCCGGGCTGTTTGCCGCGCTGCTGGGGGATGGCGTGTGGGACGGCTTGAGTTGGTTGGGGTTGGGGGTGCCGGCGGTGTTGGGTATTCGGGGGTTGTGGCGTAAGGCTTGAGGGCGCCGCCCAGCCCGCTCCCACGGGGATTGCGCTGAACCCTGTGGGAGCGGGCCCGCCCGCGATAGCCATCTGGCGACCAGAAAAACAACCCAGCCTTTTCCCACGCAGACCGCCCGCAGCTACACTCGATGCTTTTCGAGGAACGCCCATGTCCGCGCCCAGCATGACCCTCTTCCACAACCCGGCCTCGCCCTATGTGCGCAAGGTCAGGGTGCTGCTCCACGAAACCGGGCAACAGAGCCGGGTGGCATTGCAACTGAGCCAGTTAAGCCCGGTGCACCCCGATGCGGCGCTGAACCTGGACAACCCCCTGGGCAAGATCCCGGCCCTGCGCCTGGCCGACGGCACTGTCATCCACGACAGCCGGGTGATCCTTGACTACCTCGACCACCAGCATGTCGGCAACCCGCTGATCCCCCGCGACGGCCCGGCGCGCTGGCGGCGCCTGACGCTGGCCTCAATGGCCGACGGGATCCTGGACGCCGCCGTGCTGGTGCGTTACGAACTGGCCCTGCGCGCGCCTGAGAAGCACTGGGAACAATGGCTCGAGGCCCAACGCGACAAAATGCGCCGGGCCCTGGCGGCCTTCGAGGCCCAGGCCATCGCCGAACTCGCCAGCCACTTTGACGTGGCCGCCATCAGCCTGGCTTGCGCCTTGGGTTACCTGGATTTTCGCCACCCCGACCTGCAATGGCGCACCGCCAACCCACAGTTGGCGGCGTGGTATGCCCAGGTCAGTCAGCGTGAATCGATGCGCGAGACTGAACCACCGCAGTAAAGCCCCGGCATCGCGGTGGAGGGGCAAGGGTTATCGCGAGCTGGCTCGCTCCCACGGGCAAGCGCATTCCAATGTGGGAGAGGGCCGGGCGGCGCACCGCTTGCCCGCGATAGCGCCTGTAGGTCCCCCACAAAAACCTGCGCCAACCACATCACCAACCGTTCCCCTTCGCGCTGATCCTCGCGCAACCCCAGCGACCTACTCATCGGCCACCTCCAGCGCCTTGGCCGATTTGCCTGGGCCGATGCCGTACCAATCCAGTTTGCGCGTCAGCACCATGAACACCCCCAGCAAGCCGAACAGCAGCAGCGAGCCCATCAGCAGTGCGTAGTCTTCAGCGCTGAGCAAGCCGTAGAGCAAGCCGTACAGGGCCGCCAACCCCGCCGAAAAACTCAAGCCATGGCGGGCGCTGCGCAGCACGTGGCTGACGTAAAAGCCGATCAACACCACGCAGGCACTGGCCGACAGCAGGTACGCCAGGGCAAAGCCCAGGTGCTCGGACAACGACAACAGCAGCAAGTAGAAGAACGCCAAAGCCGCGCCCACCAGGGCGTATTGGATCGGGTGCACCGCCATGCTCTTGAGCACTTCAAAGAGAAAGAAGCCCGCAAAGGTCAAGGCAATGAACAGCAGCGCATATTTGATCGCCCGGTCGCTCTTGAGGTACTGGTCCACCGGGTCGATAAAGCTCACGCCAAAGCTGCGGCCGTTGAACTCCTCGCAGCGGGCGCCGTTGACGCAGGTGCTCATGGCTTCTTCGAGGTTGGTGGAGAAGAACGACGTCTGCCACTGGGCGGTAAAGCCGCTCTCGCCGATCTCGCGCCGGGTCGGCAGGTAGTTGCCGATAAAGCTGGGGTGGGGCCAGTTGGCCGCCAGTTTCACTTCGCTGGTTTTGCCCACCGGCGTCACTTGCAACTGGCCGGTGCCTTGCAAGCGCAGGTCGAAGCCGAACGGCAATTGCAAAGCCTTGGCCGGGTTCAGCGGCGGCAGGGCGACGCGCACGCCTTCACCCAACCAATCGACGTTGCTGCCGGGGATGAAGTCCAGGTCCTGGCCGTTGAACTGCAACGTGAGGGCGTTCTCGATGCCGCGGATATCGCTGATGCCAACCGCGACAAAGGCCTGCTCAAACTGATAGTCGGCAAAGTCTTCGTCGATACCCCACTGCGGGGGAATCACAAATTGGCCGCTGATGCGGTTATCGGCGTGGAACAGCCGCGCCTGGTAAATACCCCGCGAACGCAGTTCGGTCTGCACCTTACCGTCGAGCTCGAAACGCTCCGGCAGAAAGTACAGGCGCCCGCGCTGCTCACCGATTTCCTGGTAGCGCTGGTTGGTTTTTTCGTTGGTCTTCCAGGTGCGCACCACCTTGCGAAACGGCACGACCATGATCGGCCCGGTCAGTTGCTGGCTGTAGCTGGAGCTGCGGGCGATGTCTTCGAGCACGCCGTCGCGCAGTTGCTGGCGGTCCTGGATCATGCCGTCGATCATCAGCAGCGGAATCAACAACAGCACAATCAGTAGGGCAATGGCCCCTAGTTTTAAAGTCAGGCTGCGGTTCATGGGTGTCTCCCTGTTTGGATGGGGAGAGTCTGGGGCGCGTCGGTGGAGGCTTTATGGAGCGAATGTGGAGATTGTGTGGTGGTAGCAAGCGGGCCCGCCCGCAGGCTACTGGCAGGGGAGTAGGAGGGTAACTTGCACGCCGCCGTCGACATTGCCGATGCTCATGCGCCCGCCGTGCAGTTGCACCACTTCCTCGACGAAATTCAGGCCCAGGCCGGTGCTTTTGCGCCCGCTGTCGGGCCGTGGCAGGGAGTAGAAGCGCTCACAGAGCCTGGGCAAGGCATAGTCGGGAATGGCTGCGGCCTGGTTGAACAGCGTCACCTCGACCTGCTCGCCCCGCCGCTGGGCCTGCAGCCGCAGCAAACCGCCGGGCGGGGTGAAGTCGAGGGCGTTTTCCAGCAGGTTGCCCAGGGCCTGGCGCAGCAGGAACGGCTCGCCGATCAGGGCCAGGTCCGGGGCGATGGTGTGTTCGATGCGCACTTGCCGTGCCTCGATCCGCGCACTTTGCGCGCTGAGCAATTGTTCCCACAGCGGCGCCAATGGCACCGCCACCCGCTCTTCCAAACCTTGGCGCTGTTCCACCAGGGCCAGGTTCAGCAGGCGTTCGATCAACTGCTGCATGCGCGCGCTTTCACTGTCGATATTGCTCACGAAGCGCTGCTGCGCCGCCACCGGCATGTCGCCCTGGAGCAACTCCGCCGCGCCGCGAATCGCCGCCAATGGGCTCTTCAATTCGTGGGTCAGCGTGTGCACGTAGCGCTCGACGTAGGCCTTGCCCTCCAGTTGGGTGCGCATGTGCTCCACGGCGCTGGACAGTTGCGCCAGCTCACCACCGCGATAGTGCGGCACCTGGGCCCGGCGCCCTTCGCTGACGGCTTGGGCGTAGGCAGTGAGGCGGCGCAGCGAGCGGCTCAGCCACCACGACAGCAAGGCGCCGAACAACAGGCCCAGGCCGATCAGCGCCGCGCCGTACCACAGCAGCCGCCGCTCGGTGCGGTCGATATAGGGTTGCAGCGAGCTGTTGGGCTTGGCCACCGTGACCACGCCGATGATCCGGCCGTTATCGCGGATCGGCGCGCCCACGTGCATCACTGAAGAGGTGGAATCATGCGCATCGCTGCGGGTGGAACGTGCGCCGTATTCACCGCGCAGGGTCAGGTAGACGTCGTTCCAGCGCGAGTAATCCTGGCCCAGGGCCAGGCCGCTGGAGTCGAGCAACACGATGCCCTGGGCGTCGGTCACGTAGATGCGGTGGTTGACCTGGTTCTTCGCCAAACCCCAGATGCTGGCTGCTGGCTGGCGGTCGCCGTAGGCCTTGAGCAGTTGTGGCCAGCGGCTCTGGCCCAGGGTGCCGGCCTTGACGTCGTCGCGCAGGATCTCGGCCATCAGGTTGGCGGTGTCCACCAGGGTTTCTTCGGTGGACTGGCGCACGCCGGGGCGGATTTCTTCCATCACCGTGTTCAGTACGAAGTAGCTGGTGAGGCCGATGAACAGCGCGTACACCAGGAAAATCCGCACCCCCAGGGGCATCAGCCATGCTCCGGGCTGTAGCTGTAGCCCAGGCCCCGATGGGTCTGGATCGGCTCGGCGTTGGGCGCCACCAGGCGCAATTTGGCGCGCACGCTTTTGATATGGCTGTCGATGCTGCGCTCGTAGCCGGCATCCGCCGCCACGCCCAGGGCATCGAGCAATTGCTCGCGGCTGAACACCCGCTGCGGTTGCTCCAGCAGGCAGTGCAGCAAACGGAATTCGTGGCGGGTCAGGCTCAGGGGCTGGCCGCGGTAGGTAATCAACACGCGCTCGGCATCAACCTGGAACAGCGGGCTGCAACCGGCCAGCGTCACCCGTGGCGCCATGCGTTTGAGGATGGCACGCACCCGCGCCGCCACTTCCCGGGGGCTGAAGGGCTTGACCACATAATCGTCGGCACCGATCTCCAAACCCACCACCCGGTCGATCTCACCGTCACGGGCACTGAGGAACATCACCGGCACGTCACTGAAGCGCCGCAGTTGCTTGCACGTCTCGAAGCCGCTGATATCCGGCAGGCCGATATCGAGGATCAGCAGGTCCGCCGGGGTGTTGCGCTGGTGCTCAAGGGCCGCTGCGCCGAGGCTCAGCCAAGTGGTGGTGAAGCCCTCGCCCTGGAGGGCGAACACCAGGGTGTCGGCAATGGCCGCTTCGTCTTCGACAATCAGGATATGGGGCATGGCATCGGGCCAGGAGTGGAGTGCGCGAACGGTGCCCCAAGGCTGGGGCGCCGTCAATCGTTCAACAGTCAGGTTTGTCCGCGGTAAAACGCCGCGCCGGGTTCACCGCCGCATTGAATTCGCGCAGGGCCTTGGCGCCGATCAGCAACGGGTAGTTGAAGCTGCTGCGGTCGGTGAGGTTGACCTCCACCGTGCGCTTGACGTTGCCCAGGCACAGCTCTAGATCGACCACCGGGCGGCGCGCCGCTTCGGGGGTTTCTTCCTCGTCTTCGTCGGCGCGGCTCTTGATCTTGCTGATGCGCGCGACCTTGTGTTCGTAGACCTTGTTGCTCGCGCCCTTGGTCGCCAGGCGAAAGCGCACCCAGTCTTCGCCGTCGCGGGTGAAGGTTTCGATGTCCTTGGCCGACAGGGACGCGGTCAACGCGCCGGTGTCCATCTTGGCCTTGAGCACCTCACCGCCGATCTCCGGCAACTGGATGTATTCGTAGCGCCCGTACAGGGTCGGTTCGGCGGCCAGGGCCGGCAGGGCCACCAGGGTCAGCAGTGCGAGAAGGGATTTCACGTGGGCAATGTCCTTGGAGTGGAAGCAGCGGGATTTTAGACCCCGGGCCGCAGGTTGGTTCCTCAGTTGCTCAACATAACGAGGCGCGCGTGAAACATTCGTGACCCCGGCAAAGTTGGCCTGCGCCACTAAGCTGCTTATCATGCCCCGTCCCACATGACCCAAGAGTTGCTTATGCGCCGCCTGCTCACCGGCTGTCTGGTTACCCTGCTGCTACTGCTCAACACCCTCGTGCTGTTTGGCCCGCTAATGGTGTTCGCCCTGCTCAAACTCCTGCTGCCCGGCCGTGGCCGCGACTACGCCTCCTGGGCGGTGATGTGGATAGCCGAGACCTGGGCCGAAATCGACAAGCTTATTTTCGCCCTGTGCATCCCCACCCAATGGGACATCCGCGGCGGTGAAGGCCTGCGCCGCGACACCTCGTACCTAGTCATCAGCAACCACCAGTCCTGGGTCGATATCCCGGCGCTGATCCAGACCCTCAACCGGCGCACGCCGTTCTTCAAGTTCTTCCTCAAGAAAGAGCTGATCTGGGTGCCGTTCCTGGGCCTGGCCTGGTGGGCGCTGGATTACCCCTTCATGAAGCGCTACACCAAGGCGTTCCTGGCCAAGCACCCGGAACTGGCGGGCCAGGACTTGAAGATCACCCAACAGGCCTGCGAGCTGTTCAAGCGCCAACCGGTGACCGTGGTCAACTACCTCGAAGGCACGCGCTTCACCCCCGCCAAACGGGCGCAACAGCAATCACCCTTCAACTACCTGCTCAAGCCCAAGGCTGGCGGCGTGGCCTTTGTGCTGGCGGCGATGGGGGAGCAATTGGATGCGGTGCTGGATGTGACGGTGGTCTATCCGTCACAACGGATACCGGGGTTCTGGCGCCTGATTTGCGGCGACGTGCCCAAGGTCATCATCGATATCCGCACCCGCGAACTGGACCCGGCGCTGTGGCAGGGCGACTACGAAAACGACCCGGTGTTTCGCCAAACGGTGCAGAACTGGGTCAACCAGCTCTGGACCGAAAAGGACGCGCGCATCGCCGCGTTGCGCGACGAGCGCCCCTGAATCAACCGGCGCTGGCGCCCCAGATGCTGCCCAGGCTTTGCAGCAGTGGGCCGCCAACGCCCTGCTCGCCCAGGTACTTGAGCAACACCGGAGCAAACTGGCCGATCATGCCGCTGTCCATCCCCAGCGCGCCGAAGGCACTGTTCAGGTCGGCAGTGTTCTTCACGTTGCCCAGGGCGTTTTCCAGGCCTGCGGCTTTGCCGGAGGCGCCAAGCAAGCCGCTCAAGGCGCCCAACTGCCCGCCACCGGACAACTTGTCCAGCCCCGGTACGCTCTTGGCCAACTGCGAGTAATCGGTGGAACTGAGCTGGTTCTTCGCCAGCCCCAACATCGCACTGGTGCCGCCCACCGCTTGCTGCGGCGTGACGTCCAGCGCCGATAGCGCGCTGAGCAGGCCAGCGGTCTGGGAAGTCGGCGCCGCAGCGGCTGCCTTGTCACCGCCCTGCATGCTCGCCGCCGCGCCCACCACATCGTTCAAGCTAAAACCGGCAAACACCGGCCCGGCCGCCAGGGCCAAGAGCGAAGCCAAAACCAAACCGCGAGACATCTTCATCGGGAACCACTCCTGGGGCTAAATACGGGCCCGGAATCGGGCGCAAAGCTGCCGATAAGACCGGCAAACGGGGGGCATTGTTCCACAGCCTGGCGAACATTGGAGCCTTGAATGCGGCGACTGGAAAACGATCTAACCGCCTTTGGGCGCTAGTCGAAAACAGTCTAGATACCTGTCATATCTGACAGTTACTCCACTAGGCAAAATTGCCCACCATGAGCACTCCAACCACATAAAGGAGTACAGCCCCATGCACACGCAATTGATTGCAGCCGTCCTGGCCACGATGGCATTGATGGGTAATGTCTATGCCGAAGAGGATTTATCCATCTGCCCGAAGGTGTCTGAGATCACGTCAGAAGGGAATGGCAAAGAAGGAAACCTCGCCGGCTTCACCTACACGGCCAAAGGAGTCGATGGGAAAGAGTGGACGGGAGAAACCATGGCCACCGACGACGACTTCCTGGACGCGAAGTACGCGCTCAAAGCCGAGTCGGTAGAGACTCAAGGCGCAAAGGTCATCTGCTCCTATGGCGGCACCGCTGTGACCGAAGGCGAGTTCGTTTCTAAGCCTTACTTGAAGATGGTGCGCCAGTAGGTGTCGTAGCAAGCGGGCTCGCCCACTTGCTACTTCCGCCAAAGGGTTTAGGCCGCGCTAAACAGCTTGTGCGGGTCGATCACAAACTTCTTCGGCACGCCGGCATCGAACTCGCCGTAGCCACGGGGGGCGTCGTCGAGGCTGATGACTTCCACACCGACAATATCGGCGATCTTGATGCGATCCCACATGATGGCTTGCATCAGTTGGCGGTTGTACTTCATCACCGGGGTCTGGCCGGTGTGGAAGCTATGGGACTTGGCCCAGCCCAGGCCGAAGCGGATGCTCAGGCTGCCCATTTTCGCCGCGGCGTCCACCGCGCCCGGGTCTTCGGTGACATACAGGCCGGGGATACCGATCTTGCCCGCCACCCGCACCACGCCCATCAGGGAGTTGAGCACCGTGGCCGGGGCTTCGTGTTTCACGCCGTCATGGCCGTGGCCGCGGGCCTCGAAACCGACGCAATCCACTGCACAATCCACCTCAGGCTCGCCCAGCAGCGCGGCGATCTGTTCGTGCAGCGGCGTGTCCTTGGACAGGTCGACCACCTCAAAACCCTGGCCCTTGGCGTGAGCGAGGCGGATGGAGTTGACGTCACCGATTATCACCACCGCCGCCCCCAGCAGGCGCGCCGATGCGGCCGCCGCCAGGCCCACCGGGCCGGCCCCGGCGATGTACACCGTGCTGCCCGGACCGACGCCGGCGGTGACCGCACCGTGGTAGCCGGTGGGGAGGATGTCGGAGAGGCAAGTCAGGTCGCGGATTTTCTCCATGGCCTTGTCGCGGTCCGGGAGCTTCAACAGGTTGAAATCGGCGTACGGCACCAGCACATATTCGGCCTGCCCGCCGGTCCAGTCGCCCATGTCCACATAACCGTAGGCGCCACCGGCGCGGGCCGGGTTGACGGTCAGGCACACGCCGGTGTGCTGCTCCTTGCAGGAACGGCAGCGGCCGCATGCCACGTTGAACGGCACCGACACCAGGTCGCCGAGCTTCAGGTTCTCGACGTCGCTGCCTTTCTCGATCACCTCACCGGTGATTTCGTGCCCTAGCACCAAACCGGTCTGGGCCGTGGTGCGGCCACGCACCATGTGCTGGTCGGAGCCACAGATATTGGTGGAGACCACGCGCAGGATGACGCCGTGTTCAATCTTGCGGCCACGGGGATCCTGCATTTTCGGATAGTCGATTTTCTGCACTTCGACCTTACCGTTGCCGAGATATACGACACCACGATTGTCAGACATGTCAGTCACCTTTACTCATTTGTTGTTATGAAAAATCAGGAAGCGATTTGAGCGGCAAGCTACAAGCTGCAAGTGGTGTGCGGTGTAATGCCCTTACTTGCCGCTCGCCACTCAAAGCACCACCGTTCTGTTGGCATTCAAAAAGACCCTGCGCTCAATGTGATAACCCACCGCCCGGGCCAGGGTCTGGCCTTCGATGTCGCGGCCCTTGGCGATCAGGTCTTCGGGGTAGTGGCTGTGGTCCACCACTTCCACGCCCTGGGCGATGATCGGGCCTTCGTCCAGGTCGTTGTTGATGTAGTGCGCCGTGGCGCCCACCAGTTTCACGCCTTTGTTGTAGGCCTGGTGGTAGGGCTTGGCGCCCTTGAAACCGGGCAGCAGGGAGTGGTGGATATTGATCGCCTTGCCGTCCAGGCGCCGGCACAACTCCGGCGACAGCACTTGCATGTAGCGCGCAAGGATCACCAATTCGGCGCCCGCCTCCTCGATGATCTGCAGCACCTGGCGCTCCTGGGACGGTTTGTCGTTGGGGTCCAGGGGAAAGTGGTAGTAGGGGATCTGGTGCCAGTCGGCCAGGGGCTTGAGGTCCGGGTGGTTGGACACCACCGCCACCACCTCCATCGCCAACTGGCCGATGCGCTGGCGGTAGAGCAGGTCGTTGAGGCAGTGGTCGGCCTTGGACACCATGATGACCACCTTGGGCCGGTGGTGCGGCGGGGTCAGCTCGAAGACCATGCCAAAGGCAATGCCCCGCTCGGCCAGGCCGGCACGAAAGGCGAGTTCGTCAAAACCTTCGGGCTGGCGGAACTCCACGCGAATGAAAAACCGCCCCGAGAGCCGGTCATCGAAGGAATGGTGTTCGGTGACGTAACAGCCTTGCTCGAACAGAAAACGGGTCACCGCATCCACCGTACCCAGCACGCTGGGGCAGTCGGCGGTCAAAATCCATGTGTCGGGGGCGCGGCTCATTGCTCGGTGACTCCTCTGGGTGACGGGCCCGGGTAGCAAGCGGGCTTGCTACCCGGGGCAGTGTCATATCAGGCCTGCACGTTCAGGCCATACTCGGCCGCGGCGTCCTGCAACCACAACCACCAGTAATCCGAGAAGCTACGGCGGATCAGCAGTTCCCAGGTGTCGGGCGCGGTATGGCGGATCACCAGTTGGGATTTGGCGAACACCGTGCCCACGGCCTTGCCCACCGGGAAGTTGTTGGGGTGCACGTCGTAGCTGGTGGATTTCATCAGCACCTGGCGCACGTTCGGGCCGCTGAGTTCGAGGATCTGCTGGCCGCCGCTGACGTTAACGATCTGGATATGCAGCTCGCCCAACGCTTCGCGTAGTTTCTGTTCGGCAACGAATTCTTCACCGCCCGGCAGCACCAGCAGCCACTCGTCCGGGCCGAGCCATTGCAGGCTGGTCTCGCCCTTGACGATCACAGCCAGCGCGCCGGGCAGTTCGATACCCAAAGCCTTGTGCACGCCGGCGGCGAAGGCCGGGTCGTGGCCGTCGCCCCGGATCGTGAGGTGGCCCAGGAGTTTGCGTTCGCGCACGGTCACGCCGGCGCTTTTGCGGCCCTTGCCGGCCAGGCTGGCGAGGTCGGCGTGATGCAGCGAAGATTCGGCTCTGGCCCCCGTAGTGGGGCGTTGTTGGTAAACGTTGGCTGCGGTCATAAAGCACCTGTGCGAATTCTGTGGTGGCTGTTCTGGCCTCACCGGGGGCAAGCCCCCGATGCAGGCGCGTGGGTCCGTCAGATGTTCTGGCGATCGCCTTTAGGGTCGAAGAACACTGAGGAAACGATCTCGGCCTCGATCACGCTGCCGTCCGCCTGGGGCGAGAACACCCGCTCACCGAGGCGCTTCAAGCCGCCCTTGACCACCGCCATCGCAAACGAATAGCCGAGGGAGTTGTGGGCATAACTGGAGGTGACGTGGCCGACCATCTTCATCGGGATCGTCTGCTTGGGGTCGAACACCAGTTGCGCGCCTTCCGGCAGCCACACCTTCGGGTCGATGGGCTTGAGGCCCACCAGTTGCTTGCGCTCGTCACGCACGCAGTCCTCGCGGTTCATTCCGCGCCAGCCGATCCACGAGAACGGCTTGGTGCGGCCCACGCACCAGCCCATGTTCAGGTCGTCGGGGGTCATGGAGCCGTCGGTGTCCTGGCCGACGATGATGAAACCCTTCTCGGCCCGCAGCACGTGCATGGTCTCGGTGCCGTAGGGGGTCAGGTTGTACGGTTTGCCGGCCTCGACGATTTTTTCCAGTACGCCCATGGCGTAGTCGGCCTGCACGTTGACCTCGTAGGACAGCTCGCCGGTGAACGAGATGCGGAACACCCGCGCCGGTACGCCGCCCACCAGGCCTTCTTTCCAGGTCATGAACGGGAAGCCGTCCTTGTCCAGGTCGATGTCGGTGACTTCGCTGAGCAGCTTGCGGCTGTTGGGGCCCGACAGGGTCATGGTCGCCCAGTGGTCGGTGACCGAAGTGAAGTACACCTTCAGGTCCGGCCATTCGGTTTGTTGGTAGATCTCCAGCCACTGCAACACGCGGGCCGCGCCGCCGGTGGTGGTGGTCATCAGGAAGTGGTTGTCGGCCAGGCATGCCGTCACGCCGTCGTCGAAGACCATGCCGTCTTCCTTGCACATCAAGCCGTAGCGGGCCTTGCCCACGTCGAGTTTGGTCCAGGCGTTGGAGTAGATGCGGTTGAGAAACTCACGGGCGTCGGGGCCCTGGATGTCGATCTTGCCCAGGGTGGAGGCGTCGAGCAGGCCCACGCTGTCGCGCACCGCCAGGCATTCGCGCTTGACCGCCGCGTGCAGGTCTTCGCCATTGCGTGGGAAGTACCAAGGGCGTTTCCATTGGCCGACGTCCTCGAACTCGGCGCCGTTCTTCACGTGCCAGGCGTGCAGCGCGGTGTAGCGCACCGGCTCGAAAATATGCCCGCAATGGCGGCCCGCCACGGCGCCGAAGGTCACCGGCGTGTAGTTGGGGCGGAACATGGTGGTGCCCATCTGGGGGATGGTCACGTTCAGCGAGCGGGCGGCGATGGCCAGGCCATTGACGTTGCCCAGCTTGCCTTGGTCGGTGCCGAACCCCAGGGCGGTGTAGCGCTTGACGTGCTCCACCGACTCGAAGCCTTCACGGGTGGCCAGTTCGATGGCAGCGGCGGTGACGTCGTTTTGCAGGTCGACGAATTGCTTGGGCGCCCGCGCCGTGGTTTTTTCGTGGGGCACTTGGAACAGCGCCAGGGTTGGCTCTTCGAGGCGGCTCAGGGCCTTGGGCAACACCCCTTGCACCGCGCCGAAACCCGCTTCGCTGGCAGCACGCACGCCGCCCTCGAAACCGTCGGCCAGGGAATCCCCCAGGCCATACACGCCGTTGATACCGCCGACGCACACGCGTTTTTGCGGGGCATTGCCCGGCACAAAGCCCAGGATGTCTTCGCGCCAGGTCGGTTTGCCGCCCAGGTGCGAGGCGAGGTGGACCACTGGGCTGTAGCCGCCGGAGCTGGCCACCAGGTCGCAGTCCAGCCATTCGCCGGGGCTGGTGACGGTGTGGGCACGCACGTCGATGGCGGCGACCCGGGCACCCGTCACGTGCTTGCTGCCACGAGCCTCGATCACTGCACTGCCGGTGAGGATGCGGATGCCTTTGGCCCGCGCCTCTTCCACCAACGCACCGCGTGGGTTGTGGCGGGCATCGGCCACGGCCACCACGGCCAGGCCTGCGTCGAACCAGTCCAGGGCCACGCGGTAGGCGTGGTCGTTGTTGGTCGAGAGCAAGAGTTTTTTACCCGGCGCCACACCGTAACGGCGCACGTAGGTAGACACCGCGCCGGCGAGCATATTGCCCGGCACATCGTTGTTGCCGTACACCAGCGGCCGCTCGCAGGCGCCGGTGGCCAGCACCACGCGCTTGGCCCGCACACGGTGGATACGCTGGCGCACCTGGCCGATGGGCGCACGGTCGCCGAGGTGGTCGGTGAGGCGTTCATGAATGGTCAGGAAGTTGTGGTCGTGGTAGCCGTTGACCGTGGCGCGCGGCAACAGCAGCACGTCGGGCAGCACTTTCAATTCGGCGATGACGCTGGCCACCCAATCCATGGCCGGTTTGCCGTCCAGGCTCTCGCGTGAATCCAGCAGGCTACCGCCGAACTCTTCCTGCTCATCGGCAAGGATTACCCGCGCACCACTGCGCGCGGCGGCCAGGGCGGCGGCCAGCCCGGCGGGGCCGGCGCCGACGATCAGCACGTCGCAGTGCTGGTTCATGTAGTCGTAGGTGTCCGGGTCGTTCTCGGTGGGCGAGCGGCCCAGGCCCGCAGCTTTGCGGATGTACTTCTCGTAGGTCATCCAGAACGACTGCGGGTACATGAAGGTTTTGTAGTAGAAACCCGGCGGCATCTGCTTGCCGCCGACCTTGCCAAGAATGCCCATCACGTCGTTGTTCACGCTTGGCCAGCCGTTGGTGCTGGTGGCGACCAACCCTTGATACAGCGCCTGCTGGGTGGCGCGCACGTTGGGGATCTGCGTCGCTTCGGTGGCGCCGATCTGCAGCACCGCATTGGGCTCCTCGGCACCGGCAGCGAAGATGCCGCGCGGGCGCGAATACTTGAAGCTGCGCCCAATGATGTCCACGCCGTTGGCCAACAGGGCCGCGGCCAGGGTGTCGCCCTCAAAGCCCTTGTAGCTCTGGCCGTTGAACGTGAAGGTCAAGGCTTTGGTGCGGTCGATCCGGCCACCGTTGGCCAGGCGATTGATCTGGCTCATACCTTCTCTCCCAAGGCCGGCGCGGCCGCTTTGGTGTCGCCTGCGCTGGCCGTGAATTGCGGCCGGGTGCCGATCTTGTAGGTTTCAAGAATTTCGTAGGTGAGGGTGTCGCGGGTGGCGTTGAAATACTGGCGGCAACCGGCAGCGTGAATCCACAACTCGTGATGCAGGCCACGGGGGTTGTCGCGAAAGAACATGTAGTCGCCCCACTGCTCATCGGTGCAGGCGTTAGGGTCCAGCGGGCGCGGGATGTGGGCCTGGCCGGAGGCGTGGAATTCCTCTTCCGAGCGCAGCTCGCCGCAATGAGGACAGAAGATATGCAACATAGGGAATTTCTCCTGTTAGTGGGCGACGGCCGCAGCGCCGTGTTCGTCGATCAACGCACCGTTGTGGAACCGGTCGATGGAAAAAGGTGCCGCCAAGGGGTGCATTTCGCCCTTGGCCAGGCTGGCCGCGAAGACGTTGCCCGAGCCCGGCGTGGCCTTGAAGCCGCCCGTACCCCAGCCGCAGTTGAAGAACATGTTCGGCACCGGGGTCTTGGAGATGATCGGGCAGGCGTCCGGCGTGGTATCGACGATGCCGCCCCATTGGCGGTTCATGCGTACCCGCGAAAGCACCGGGAACATCTCGACGATGGCCTGGATGGTGTGCTCGATCACCGGGTACGAGCCACGCTGGCCGTAGCCGTTGTAGCCGTCGATGCCGGCGCCGATCACCAGGTCGCCCTTGTCGGACTGGCTGATATAGCCGTGCACCGCGTTGGACATAATCACGCTGTCGATGATCGGTTTGATCGGCTCCGAAACCAGCGCTTGCAGCGGATGGGATTCGATCGGCAGGCGGAACCCCGCAAGGCCGGCCATGTGCCCGGAGTTACCGGCCGTAACCACGCCGACGCGCTTGGCACCGATAAAACCCTTGTTGGTTTCGACGCCGATGCACACGCCGTTTTCCTTACGAAAACCGATGACTTCGGTCTGCTGGATCAGGTCCACGCCCAGGGCATCCGCCGCCCGGGCAAAGCCCCAGGCCACGGCATCGTGGCGGGCCACGCCGCCGCGCCGTTGCACGGTGGCGCCCAGCACGGGGTAGCGGGTGCTTTTCGAGCAATCCAGGTACGGGATTTCGTCGGCCACTTGCTGGGCGTTGAGCAATTCGCCGTCAACGCCGTTAAGGCGGTTGGCGCTGACCCGGCGCTCGGAGTCGCGGATGTCCTGCAGGGTGTGGCACAGGTTGTAGACACCACGCTGGGAGAACATCACGTTGTAGTTGAGGTCCTGGGACAGGCCTTCCCAGAGCTTCATCGCATGTTCGTAGAGGTGCGCCGACTCGTCCCACAGGTAGTTGGAGCGCACGATGGTGGTGTTGCGCGCCGTGTTGCCGCCGCCCAGCCAGCCTTTCTCGACCACGGCCACGTTGGTGATGCCGTGCTCCTTGGCCAGGTAATAGGCCGTGGCCAGGCCATGCCCGCCGCCGCCGACGATGACCACGTCATAGACTTTTTTCGGGGTGGGCGTGCGCCACATGCGCTGCCAGTTTTCGTGGTGGCTTAAGGAGTGCTTGAAGAGGCCGAAGCCCGAATAGCGTTGCATAGTCGTTACTCCAAAACCGCGCTCAGCGATAAACCGGGAAGTCCGCGCACAGGGCCGCGACATGGCGCGCCACATTGGCCTCGACATCGGCATCGCCGAGGTTGTCGAGGATGTCGCAGATCCAGCCGGCCAGTTCCACGCACTGGCTGACCTTGAAGCCGCGCGTGGTCACCGCCGGGGTGCCGATGCGCAGGCCCGAGGTGACGAACGGCGACTGCGGGTCGTTGGGCACCGCGTTCTTGTTCACCGTGATGTGCGCCCGGCCCAGGGCCGCGTCCGCGTCCTTGCCGGTCAGGCCCTGGCGGATCAGGCTGACCAGGAACAAATGGTTGTCGGTGCCGCCGGACACTACATCGTAGCCGCGTTTGATAAACACGCCGGCCATGGCCTGGGCGTTGTCGATCACCTGCTGCTGGTAAACCTTGAAGCCAGGCTCCAGGGCCTCCTTGAAGCACACCGCTTTACCGGCGATGACGTGCATCAGTGGGCCGCCCTGGGCACCGGGGAACACCGCGGCGTTGAGTTTTTTCTCGATCGCTTCGTTGGCCTTGGCCAGGATCAAGCCGCCACGGGGGCCGCGCAGGGTCTTGTGGGTGGTGGTGGTGACCACGTCGGCGTAGGGCAGCGGGTTCGGGTACAGGCCGGCGGCGACCAACCCGGCGACGTGGGCCATATCGACGAACAGCAGCGCGCCGACCTTATCGGCGATCTGGCGAAAGCGCGGGAAATCCAGGGTCTTGGAATAGGCCGAGAAGCCGGCAACGATCATCTTCGGCTGGCATTCCACCGCCAAGCGCTCGACTTCGTCGTAGTCGATCAGCCCGGTGCGGGTGTCGATGCCGTACTGCACGGCGTTATACAGCTTGCCCGAAGACGACACCTTGGCGCCGTGGGTCAGGTGCCCGCCGTGGGCCAGGCTCATGCCCAAAATCGTGTCGCCGGGCTGGATCAAGGCCAGGTACACGGCGCTGTTGGCCGAGGACCCGGAGTGGGGCTGGACGTTGGCGTAATCGGCGCCAAACAGCTGCTTGGCGCGCTCGATGGCCAGCGCCTCGACCTTGTCCACGTGCTCGCAACCGCCGTAGTAGCGCTTACCCGGGTAGCCTTCGGCGTACTTGTTGGTCAGGCCGCTGCCCTGGGCCTGCATCACCCGCTTGCTGGTGTAGTTCTCCGACGCGATGAGTTCGATGTGGTCTTCCTGGCGTTGCTCCTCGGCATTCATCGCCGCCAGCAGTGCATCGTCATAACCCTGGATCTGGTCTTGCTTGCTGAACATCGCATCTCTCCCAGCGGCGGCGCTGCGCCATTCGTCTCGGTGAGGCAAAAGCCCTTAAGGCCGTGCCCTTTGGATGCGATGGTAGGGCTGGCGCAGGCCGGCCAAATGCCCATGGACGCCACGCAGGGGTTTGTTTGCGACATGGGCGGCCAGCGGCCATTCGCGCATTGCGGCTAAACACTCCCCGGCAGTACTGGCGCGGCGCTCAATGGGCGAAAAACCTCTCATACGCCAGCTCCAAACGCTGCAAGAAACCGGGGTCCGGCGCGGTGGATAACCGATGGATCGCCCGGCGGTTCATGTAGTGCCGGGCATGCACCCACGCGCCGAA